>BJFZ01000108.1 GCA_014190175.1 Actinomycetes bacterium
GCAGTTGGTTCTGGGGTGGCTGTTGGAGTGACTTTTGGAGTGGCGATAACTTAGACAACGGGGTTCTTAACAACCACGCCTTTATTCCAGAGCGGTTTGCCTTTAACTTTAATGCATGTGTATTTCTTGCCTGCGACAGTAGAAGTTTTGCCAACTTTGCTACACGTGGCGCCGGTCTTAACTGCTCCCTGAGCCATTGATGTTGACGAAATAAACAAGGCTGCTGATATGGCTATGACAAGTACCCGTCAAATCATGGTCAGAATTCGCCTAGAACATCTCTAGTTCAAATGTAGAAAAAGTCAGTCCCTTCATTATGCAATCGCGATTGCATCGACAACGAAAACTAAAGTTTCGTTAGGACCGATTGATCTGCCACCAGCAGTCCCATAGCCAAGATCTGGTGGGATAACTAATAGTCGTCTTCCTCCAACTTTCATTCCAGGAATACCTTGTTGCCAACCAGCAATCACACGAGCGAGTGGGAAAGTTGCAGGTTCTCCACTAGTCCAAGAAGATTCAACAACTTTTCCTGTAGACCACGCCATGAGTGTGTAATGAACTGTCATTGTTGATTCTGCAACTGCTGGGCTACCAGTTCCTTCAAAAATATCTTTAGTTATGAGCGTTGTTGGTGGAGTACCAGAAGGAGCAGAGATAGTTGGCTCCATTCCTTGATCTCCAGTTACGGTTGGAAGATTTGTTGATGATTCAGCCACTTTAGAACCCCCACAAGCAGTAAGTGATGCAACGGATACGAGCACAGCCAAAGCTAGAGCTAGTTTCTTACCACGCATTTATTCGTTCCCTACCTCTTTAATAAGTGTGAAATCGCCCCCACCAAGTTGGCCTTGGGAATTATAGAGCTCAAGTTTTGCACGAGTGTCGGCAATATCTAAATTACGCATTGTTAATTGTCCAATGCGATCTACTGGGCCAAAGGCAGCGCCTTCTGTGCGCTCCATAGAGAGTTTTTCTGGGTGATAACTCAGTGCGGGCCCGGTTGTATTGATAATGGAAAAATCATCACCGCGGCGCAGTCTGATTGTCACCTCACCTGTTACAGCCGATGCCACCCAACGTTGTAGCGATTCACGGTGCATGAGCGCTTGTGGGTCTAGCCAACGACCTTCATAGAGTAAACGTCCAAGGCGACGACCTTCTGAATGGTAATTTGCAATGGTGTCTTCATTATGAATTGCACTGACTAAGCGCTCATAGGCAATAAATAGCAGCGCCATTCCCGGTGCTTCGTAAATTCCACGGCTCTTTGCTTCAATGATTCTGTTTTCAATTTGATCTGCCATGCCAAGACCATGTCGGCCGCCAATCGCATTGGCCCCTTTCATGAGTGCGACAACATCAGTGAAATCTTTACCGTTAATTGCAACAGGGCGACCTTGGGCAAAGGAAATTTTCACATCTTCTGTTGCAATCTTTACCGACTCATCCCAGAAACGAACTCCCATGATTGGTTGAACAATTTCTAAGGAGGTATCGAGGTTTTCTAAACTTTTTGCTTCATGCGTTGCACCGAGAATATTGGCATCTGTTGAATACGCCTTTTCGGTGCTATCTCTGTAGGGCAACTTGTGGGCAACTAGCCACTCAGACATCTCTTTGCGTCCGCCTAGTTCTTTTACAAAGTCCGCATCCAGCCAAGGCTTATAAATCTTTAAGTTGGGATTTGCTAAAAGTCCATAACGATAAAAACGCTCGATGTCGTTGCCTTTATATGTTGAACCATCTCCCCAAATTTCCACTTTATCGTGCATCATTGCACGCACTAATAGCGTGCCAGTTACTGCTCTACCCAGTGGAGTTGTGTTGAAATATTGCTTTCCGCCTGAGCGAATATGAAATGCTCCGCAAGCAATCGCTGCTAAACCTTCTTCAACGAGTGAGGTCTTGCAATCAACTAACCGTGAAATCTCTGCGCCGTATTCTTTGGCGCGGCTAGGAACGGTTTCAATATTTGGCTCATCGTATTGACCAAGATCTGCGGTGTATGTGCAAGGAATTGCTCCTTTTGCTCTCATCCATGCAACTGCAACAGATGTATCAAGCCCACCAGAGAAAGCAATGCCCACTTTTTGCCCAACCGGCAAAGATGCGAGGACTTTTGACATGGAGATAGCCTAATACAGCCTTACGCGTAGATGCGGACCATTTCCTAGTGATTGCTTATGAATTGCGAATTTAAGAAGGTGAAATAACGGCAGTACCTTTTTCGTGTGGCAAAAACCTCAATGTGTGACCCGGCATGGCCTTTGCAAAAGATTCCGCCATTGCGTGCTCACCTTCGCGATTGGCATCATCAATGATTACTACAGCCTTAGGTGATAATTTCGATGTTAATTCGAGTAACGCACCAGTGCGAGCTTTTGGATCTTTCGATCCTGGAGGTCCGTCAATGACGAGCAAATCTATCTGTGAAATGTCGGTAAAAGCTTTTCTCGAATACCAGGTTCTTTCTGCGTCGTATTGCTCAAGAGGTGCAACGCGGATTTCAACACCTGCAATGGAATGTTGCGCCAATACATTTCTTGTTACTTGAGCAAATTCGGCCGAATGATCAAAGCTTATAATTTTACTCTGCGATCCTGCGGGTAAAGATTTAGCCAGGACTAGCGTGGAAATTCCAGAACCAAGCTCGACAATAAATTTTGGCTGATGTGCTTGTACATTCTCAACAAGAGTCATAAGTAGATCTGGTGAAGCAGCCCAGCTGCGAGTTGGTGGGATTGGTTGAGTAAAGTTAAGGAGATTCAACAGTTGAGCGTGAATCTCACTTTGGCGATAATGCTGCCATTGATTGGCATCGGTTTCTTTTAACCCTTTGCGAAGTTCTTTTTGCAGTTGTCCAAGGTCTCTACTAACGTGACCTAATTTTCTTCCCATAGCGCGCATCTTTCGCGCTAAAAAGATTAATAAGGCAAGTAAGCTACAGAGTGCAAGTGTAAACACCCAAGTCGTCATGGCTTAAGGATAGCAACTGAAAAATATAAACCCGTGTTTTAAGAATGCTTAGAGGTGGTGATTTCATCCTCTAAAAGTTCTGCCAAAATTGGTTTGACTTTCCATTGTGCCAACATCTGATGGTAGGTATCAATATCGATCTGATCAGGCTTAGTACCTGTCTTTACCGCTCTAATCATGATATTTCTCGGCGTGTGCTCACCTCCGACAAATTCGATTACATCGGTCCTATATCCAATGATTTTTAGAATCTGTGCACGAAGTGCGTCAGTAAGGAGATCTGCCAATCGTTCTTTCATTAAGCCGTGTTTAGTGAGAAGTCCCCAGGGTTCTGGAGATTGCTTAATTTGTGATTGTAAATCGTGGTGACAACATGGCGCTACAAGTAAAACTTTTGCCCCGTTTTGCGCAGCCCAGGCTATTGCGTCATCAGTTGCCGTATCGCAAGCATGTAACGCGATTGCGACATCTACATAATCAATCGCAGAACTCTTTATTTCCTCAGCACGAAACTCTATTGACGAAGATATTCCTAACTCTTTTGCAATAGCAGCATTTCGAGTGCGAGACTCTTGCCGAACGTCCACGCCAACTACTTTCACAAACATGCCTTGGCTCATCAAATATTGGTGAGCGGCGAAAGTTAAATATGCGTGTCCGCATCCAAGATCCACGATTGAAAGAGGTTTTTCTTTTGTAGGTGCTTTGATGTGGCCAGTTTCAATGGCGCTTGTAAGAGTGGGAGCAAGAAGTCGTAAAAACTCTTCCACCTGCTTATATTTATCTTGGCGAGAAGGCTTGATATTTCCCGCAGAGTCACTTATCCCAACAGAGCGCAAAAATGGATCTGAGGGATCTAGCAAGCGAGCTTTTGCACGATCATGCTCTAGGTTTTGTTGTAGCGCTGATTTATCAAAATGGACAAGTGCATCCTGCTTTTTCGTGATTCGAATCGTCATCGACCCCTGTGTGTGCTCTATCAATATGTTTGCAAAGCCGCTGTGCAAGAGTGAGGATATGTCTAAGTCTTGCGGCGAATAATTTTTGGTTGTGGTTTGACGCCCATCATTGCTCATTAACTGCAATTGGATTTGGCCTT
>BJFZ01000109.1 GCA_014190175.1 Actinomycetes bacterium
CCGGAACTTTTCTTACCTTCTGGTATGTGCCATCACAAGAAGAATTAATTTACGAAGGTTCATACGTTCCGCTTAAAGGGATAAAGATGTCAGCGGCATACTCATCTACCCTTGATATCTCCTTTGATGTGCGCGGTGGAATGTTGATGCGCCAAATTCACCACTGGGCCGCCCTTTTATTCTTAGCCGCAATGGTTGCGCACATGATGCGCGTCTTCTTCACCGGCGCTTTCCGCAAACCGCGCGAAATGAACTGGATTCTTGGAGTTGCCTTAATTACTCTTGGAATTGTTGAAGGATTCCTTGGTTACTCACTTCCAGATGATTTACTTTCTGGAACTGGAATCCGAATCGCCCAAGCAATTTTGCAAGCGATCCCTCTTGTTGGTACCTACGCTGCCTTCTTTGCTTTCGGTGGTGAATTCCCAGGATTAGATTTCATTCCGCGGATTTACACAGTTCACGTTTTACTACTCCCCGGCATTATGTTGGGCCTAATCACCGTTCACTTGATGTTGGTTTGGTACCAGAAGCACACTCAATATCCAGGCCCTGGTCGCACTGAGAAAAATGTGGTTGGTTATCCATTACTTCCGGTTTACATGGCAAAAGCTGGTGGCTTCCTATTTATCGTCTTCGGCGTGACTGCATTCTTAGGTGCAGTTGCATCTATTAACCCAATCTGGGTCTTTGGTCCGTACACCCCAACTCAAATCTCTGCAGGTTCGCAACCGGATTGGTATATGGGTTGGCTTGATGGATTAGTTCGCATGTCTCCCCCACTTGAGTCATACATTTTTGGCCACACCATCTCCTGGAATATTTTGATCCCAGGTTTGATTGTTCCGGGAATTATGTTTACTGGTTTAGCACTTTGGCCATTCATTGAAGCGTGGGCAACTGGTGACAAGCGCGAACATAACCTTTTGGATCGCCCTCGCAACACCCCGACTCGCACAGCTGTAGGCGCCATGGCAATCACCTTCACCATCGTTGCACTTATTAATGGTGGAAATGACATCATCGCCACCCACTTCTCATTAACTATCAACCAGATTATGTGGGCTACCCGAATCTCCATCTTTGTACTTCCACCACTGGCATATGTAATTACAAAGCGCATCTGTTTGGCGCTACAACGTGCTGATCGCGACCTGGTTTTACATGGCCGCGAAACTGGACGCCTGGTGATGTTGCCTCATGGTGAGTTCGTAGAAATTCACGAAGAGTTATCTCCACAAGAAGCATTCACCCGCACCTCACATGAACAACTTGCTCCGATTCCTGTAGCGGCCATTGATGCAAATGGTGTCCGCCCTAAAGGTGTCTTGAAAGATCGCATTCGTGCCCGCATTAGCAAAGGCATTCTGGAAGAGCAAGTACCTAAGCCAGGCGCTAAAGAAAAGTTAGAAATCAGCGACGGTCACCACTAATTCTCTCTTAAATTGAGAATTGATCTACTCAATACAGTAAGTTCTGCTCATGAAACGCGTGCTCACAGCTTCGGCAATCTTCGCGCTTCTCTTTTCACAATTACTTCTGAGCGGAAACTCAGCCACCGCCGATCAAGTTGGTCAACTGAATCGGCAATTACTATTTTTTGATTCGACTGCATTTGATGGTGGTCTGATTCAAGTTAATACCGGATCCTCAAGTGAACCCTGCGATGGTGCATTCGCAAATCCTAAATGTGCTCTAGCGACAAGTAATTTGACCACTACAAACACTCTTACCCTTTGTGATTCCAATATTTCTATTCCATGTATCGAAGATGTTCTTGCCAGAAACGAAAAATCTGACTGGGTTAAAGGTGTAAGTGCTGGATCAAGAACGCCACCGTGGGCTTTCTATGCATTCCCTGCGAAACCTGAGTTCCAACTTGGCGCCGCAAATCGAAATAATCTTTTCACTTTTGCTGGAATCGGCGATCCGACAAATAGCCTCTTTGAAATTAACCCAACCTTGCTTAGAGGGATCTCAAAAGGCGTCTTAAAGGACCCAGCGCAATTAAGTATTTCTATTCACTCCGTTTACGAAGATAAAAACGAGCCAGAGCCCTTCAAGTATCGCCCGGATGCGAAAAGCGGAGCGGATGTAGTCAAAGAAGTAAACCGGTGCATAGATTCAATCGCATTTACTAATAAATGTTGGAAGTACGGCACCAATCCACTAACCAATGAATTTAAATTAGTTTTGCGACTTCCTTCGGCACCAAGTGGGTGGCTATCAGGCAGATTATTAAATCCAGATGTTGTTTTTGAAAAAGTATCTGGTACTACTTCTCAAGCTTTTCGTTTAACTATCTCAGGAAGTCCGGTCCCCACCCCCACATTAGACAAACAGTATTTTTATGATGTTCCGGCCGAGAGAGCGGCTTGGGACAAAGTCAATAAAGTTTTCGATCTTCCCTGGAGCAACAAAATTTCCATGGGTCCCGGATTAACTCCGACAAGCATCGATGACTTTATTGCGATGGTGAAAGCTGACCCTGACCTGGATACTGCGACAAGTGTCGTTGATAAATGGCTAGTAAACATGAGTTGGGGTAAAAGTTATGAAGGCCAATTAGGAAAATGCCCAAACACCGGCTTCCTTGGCTATGTGGGATCCAATGCGCTTACCTACGCATCTGAGTTACCAACTTATGACCCATCCACTGGTTCATTGATTTATCGGGTCGCATCACCTCACTTCATGCCTGCCGGTAAAGAGTTCGCTGGGCTCTATGCGATGGTTTTAAATCGAGAGTACGCAAATTGCATCTGGAAATTATCAGGAGCATCGATCAGCGCATCAGTAGAAGTGTTAAGCGACAATGGAAAACCAAAGATCGCAACAGTCTCAGCTAAGTTCAATGAAAAGACCATCAACTTCGTAGCAACTGGTTTCACTTTCTCCAGTCCAACTTTGCGAGTCAAACTTGTCCAAAGTAAGCCTATTGCTGAGAATAAAAATACATCAACAAAGAAGACCACGCTTACCTGCAAAAAAGGAACAACCACCAAGCAGATCAGCGGAGTAAATCCAAAATGTCCCGCTGGTTACGTTAAAAAATAACCAGCTCTCCAGTAATTATCCAACCCCAGTGGGGTATTCTTCCCAAATGAAAATCCTGATTACCGGCGGCGGCGGAATGCTTGGCCAAAAACTTATCGCTGGCCTTGCCAAAGTTGGCTCACTCAATGGCAGGAAGATTGAATCCATCACCGTTGTAGATGCTTACAAGCAATCACAAGCACTCGAGGGCTTTGACTTCAAGATCACTTCCAAGATCGTTGACATCACTGACCGTAAAGAGTGCGACGCAATGATCGCCGAAAAGCCAGATCTGATCTTCCATCTCGCTGCGATTGTTTCCGGTGAAGCCGAATCTGATTTCGAAAAAGGTTACCGCGTAAATGTCGATGGTATGCGCAACCTCTTCGACGCTATCCGTTTACATTCAGATCAGTATTGCCCAAGAGTTGTCTTCACCTCATCAGTTGCTGTTTACGGTGGTCCTTACCTTGATGTTGCCGATGACAATTTCATCTTGCAACCAACCACAAGTTATGGCGTTCAAAAAGCTATCGGTGAATTACTCCTTAATGATTACAGTCGCCGCGGATTCTTTGATGGTGTTGGCCTACGTATTCCGACTTTGTGTGTGCGCCCAGGATTACCAAACTCGGCTGCCTCTGGAGTCTTCTCAAACATCATCCGTGAACCGCTTATGGGTATTGAAGCCACTCTTACCGCAGGAAAAGATGCCAGCATGATCTTTACCTCACCACGATCGGCTGTTGGCTTCTTGATCCATGCCGCACAAATAGATACCGCTCTTCTAGGTGCCAGACGCTCACTAATGATGCCTGGCATTTATGCAACCTTGGGTGATGAGATTGATGCATTGCGCCGCGTTGCTGGTGACCAGATTGTTGGCTTCATCAAAGAAGAGATTGATCCATTTGTACAAGAGATGCTCACAAGTTGGAACTTCCCAAGATTTGAAGCCAAACGTGCAAGATCACTCGGCTTTACTTGTGAAGATTCCTTTG
>BJFZ01000110.1 GCA_014190175.1 Actinomycetes bacterium
CGTCTGGTTTTGGCAACTAGGTGATGCGCTCGTGATTGCTCATTGTGGTGAGGCTTATCTTGAGATGGCTCGGGAGTTGCGCCGCAGGCACCCAGATGTCGTTATTCTATTTTTAGATATGACAAATGGTCCCGGATATATATACGTTCCAACAAGAAGTGCGTACGAAAGAAATGCTTATCAATCATCACAGACACTATTGGCACCGGGTGGCTTTGAAGATTTGCTTGAAATTATTGACGAGCACATCATCAAGCTGGGGCTTTAGCTAGATATTTTCTGGCATCTCATCTATCGATGAATAAGGTTTTCCAATCACTGCCACAACATCTCCAGGCGTAACCCGAGGAAAACCTCGCATTACTCCAACAACGCCATCTTGTTGGGAAAGTATTTTGACTGCCGGTGTATCAGGATGATCCATCTCATGGATAAGGCCTATAATTTCCCCCTTTTCCACTGCCGTGCCTAACCCAATAATATTTTCATAAAGACCGGTATGAGTTGCTGAGTGATAGGCATTGGGTCCTCGCATGTCTACAAATATGGGCGCAGGCAGACCTAGCTCAATACGCGTTTTTGGGGCACCATTTATAACACCACAAGTGCGTAGCGCATTCTTTAAACCATCTTTTGCAAGTTGTGTTGTTTCGAAAGTGGCAACGCCAGCACCACCGAGTTCGGTCGTGAAAAGTGTTTTGCCTTGACGTTCGGCTTCACCTGGAAGCAGGGATGCAGGATTTGTTCCTGGTTGCTCTGGGAAAATTAAGTGATGGCTGGTATTCCAGGCCAACATACCTGCAAACATCTTTGCGCGCTGTTTCTTATCTTTTGCCCAGACCATGTGTGAGCATGGAATAAAATACATCCCACGTCCACCACTGTGAATATCCATCACCGCGTCCGATATAGGAAAAAGTTCGGTAGTTAAGTAGTGAGCTAATTTATCACTGACTACTCCATTTTCATTACCTGGGAAAGATCGATTGAAGTTGGCACCTGTTGGCCAGTGACGCGTGCCAGCTTTTGAAGCCTCTTGTGAAAGGCAAGGGATAATTATTATTCGCCCTTTTACATCGGAGGCTTTGAGTTCGTGAGCCAAAGTAGCTGCAGCAAATTGCCCTTCATATTCATCGCCATGGTTTCCAGCCAACACTAAGACAGTTGGGCCGATACCGTTTTTAACTTTGATAATGGGAACATTAAATGTTGCCCATCCGCTGTTATTGGTTGAGTCCCCAATAATTAGGTAACCAGTTGCTTTACCCTCAGCGTTTAGATCAATTGATAACGATACAGTGCTACTCATGTTAGCCAGCGACTTTTTCTAATTCGGTAATCGAGGAAAACTTTTTACCCACGACACATACGACGTCCCCAATTGTCACTGGTGGGTAACCTCGAATAACTGAAATAGTGCCAGTAATTTTGCTCACTATTTCAATGGGTACAACATCATGATGATCAAAGTCATGAATCTTGCCAACTACATCATTAACTTGCACATCTGCACCAAGTTGAACGCAGTTTTCGTAAATTCCAGCGTGAGTTGCTGAAGTGAAGCCGGCTGAATCGAGAAAAATAATTTCAGCAGGTTTTAGCCCAAGGCTTTCTCGAGTCTCCAGAGAGCCCCTGAGGACTCCAAATGTCTTTAGGAAATTGAGTAGCCCATCCTTAATTATTTTTATGCTCGCTGGTGTTGTATAGCCAAAGCCTCCAAACTCTCCGGTAGATACAGACTTTCCTTGTCGCTCAGCATCTCGATTAAGAAGAGAGTAAGGAGCTGTTCCGGCTTGTTCGCCGCCAATCATGTGAAAATCTGTATTCCAAGCCAGCATGTTCTTTATCATCTTTGCTCGTTGAGCTGGGTCTGAGACCCATGTCATGTTTGAACTCGGAATGAAATACATACTTCTACCACCACTATGCATATCTAGAACCCCATCACATATCGGGAACAAGTAGCTGCTTAAATAGTGCGCAAGCCTGTCACTGAGTGGCCCATTCTGGCTTCCTGGAAACACTCGATTAAAATTCGAACCATCCGGCCACAAGCGAGTTCCCACACGAGATGCCTCTTGAGATAAGCATGGAATGATAATGATGCGTCCTTGGACTTGATTCAACTCTAATTGATGTGCAAGTGATGAAGCGGCTATTTGACCTTCATATTCATCTCCGTGGTTTCCACCCAGAACAAGAACAGTAGGTCCTGAACCATTCGAGAACTTTATAATTGGAACGTTATATGCCGTCCAACCGCTGTTATTGGTTGAATCACCGACAATGAGGTACCCGGCATCTTTTCCAGGTTTATTTATGTCAAAAGAACACGTGACAGTGCTGGTCATAGACCGAGTTTAAAGGCTAGTGTCGCTATGTTACAAGATTCTTGAAGTAGCGCCAGATTTATCAATGGACTCGATTCAGAGCTTTCAACGCGGCGGCAACCGCCTCTGATTCTGAGTCAGGATGCCAAAGTGCAGGTTGGCAGTACACCTGTGGCAAAAGATCGGGGAAAGCGTGGGTATTGGGCCACTTCCAACCATCCTTGGGAAAATCCTCTTTTCGTGGCAGATACATAATGGTGCCGTTACTATACCCAAGAACAAAAGTATTTGGGTTTGGTGATTGGGCGCGGATTGTCTCACCAGTTTCAAAAAATGCCTCAACACCAAGGCCAACAAGTGCAACATCACCAATTCGAAGTGCATGTGCAATGAAGTCACAAGTGGGGTTTGAATCATTCAACCGCTCTAAAGTAGCAACAGCCCAAGCATGAGTAGCGCGTGCTATACGAATTTCCCAAGTTAATGCCCCACGGACAATTCTATCCTCAATTTCTTTTCGCCACTTTTCTTTCTCATTACGAAGAAAACTCTCATTAGGAAGCGGTGAAAACCTAAAAGGTACTACTTCTTCGGCACCAGCAAGTATGACCTCTGGATGGTCGCTGCGATTACTCCATGGTTTAAATAGAATATTCGGAACGCCATTGAGTGTTGTCCGCTCACTCTGAAAGCGATGGGTATTGATTCCAAGAGCAAGACGGACAACTTCAGCACCAAGAGCAGTACCGACTCGATAAACCGACTCGCTACAATCACGCTCATACCCAATTCCCACTTGTGGGTTGAGATTGCCTCCACAACCTTGCAAAAAAAAGGCAAGTCCGCCTACTTTCTCTTCAATCAGGCGGCGCGCTGGACCTGGAAAGTCAGCAGAGAGCGTCGGTGAAGCCGCACCATTGACTACGGGATGACATGAGTATCGAAATAATGTCAAAATCGCTTTTCCGTTGAGATCATCAAAGCGAATTACCCCAACACTATCGTCAACTCGATGCCCGATGACCTCACCAAGAATATCTTGGTCTCCATTCCATTCTCTTCGATAAATATTAAGATTGGCTGAACCCCAAGCAGAGGCCATTCGTGCATTTTTCATCGATTGAAGAGCTAATCTCGTGCAATCAGCGATCTTGTCAATAAGATTGCGATAGTAGGCATTAATTTTTGTATAATCTTCTTCAAGAAAGGGAGCTCCAATACGTCCCAATAAAGCTGGAGAACTATGATTATGGCTTAGATTAAAAAGAACATGTGATCGATCAATTTTGAGAATTTCTGCAACAACATCTCTAAACTCATTCGCCTCATCCGTAGTTGCTGAACCCAGATCTGAGGCAATAAGAGCAACCGTTTCTCCCTTAGATTGAAATACAGCAACGCCTAACTCAATATCGTCATCAATCGAAGAGATTGGCTCACCAAAGAGTCTAAAACCACCCTTTCTAAGCCCAAGAGGTGGGCTGATATTAATTGACGCTGAACCAACTTTCAATGGCATCATTTTTATACCGACTTTCAATTCTGCGAATATAATGAAAAATGAGGATAGCAGACGTCAAAAATTAGTCAATACCTTTTTCT
>BJFZ01000111.1 GCA_014190175.1 Actinomycetes bacterium
TCCCAGCAAGTTAGATCTCTACTTGGCGGTCTTAGATCTTCATGTTGATTCTCTTGTTTACACAATTCAACGCGCAATAGCTTCAACGCATGACAACGCTGATCGTGTACGTGCAACAGTTGATGCTTACTTTAATTTTATTGAAGAAGAAGGTGAGGCATATCGTTTGCTTTTTGAAAGCGATATGAATGTAGAGCCTGCAGTTCGCGAACGTTTATCACGGATGACTTATGACTGTGCGGCTGCAGTTAGTGCAATCATCGCCGCAGATACCGGAATTCCTGAAGAAGCGGCAATGTTGCTCGGAGTTGGCTTAATTGGAACAGCACAATTCACTGCAAGATATTGGTTAGAGCGAGATGGTCGAGTTCCGCGGAAAGCTGCGGCTGATCTTGTTGCAAATCTTCAGTGGCGCGGTATTTCCGGTTATCCATTACACGGCTAAGCAAGATAAGGTAAAGAGATGACTACAGCAAAGAAACCATCAGGATCTTCAAATAGCAATGACCGTGCCGAGATCCGTATTGGGGTTTCAGATAGCACACGTGAGTTAACAATCGAATCAACACTTTCCGCCGGTGAAGTTGAAGCACTTGTTGCAAAGTCAGCATCCAGTGATGCGCCATTAGTTTTGCAAGATGAAAAAGGTCGAACCGTAATTGTTCCAGCAAATAAAATTTCTTATGTCGAAATTAGTCCCCGTGCAATTCGCAAAGTTGGCTTCGGTACCGATTAATTCTTAATGGATCGGCTGGACTTTTTTGGCCGTTTTTATTCATTTTTAGCCGTTTTTTGGCCGTTTTTAAACTTTTTAATTTATTTTTTTACGTGTATTTGAACGGGAAACACGCGACAAATCACCCGCACTTGCGGTTAAAAATAGCCCCGGTAAGATCGCCTTATACAAACGCCGTAAGGAGCGTACTAATCAGTTTCCGGACCGCCTGGACATTGACCGTACTTAAAAATGAAAACCCAAGCGAATCACTCGCAAACGTTTCGATCTACACCGCTTCACTCAACTCCATTATCTCAATCCAAAATATCTGCCCTGCTCGATCAAGAGTGGGCAAGATTCAGAGATAACACCACTGCCTCAGGTATCGAAAGCAAGGTCGCCGCGCATTCACTTCCATTAGGTGTGCCTTCTAGTTTTCAGCACTGGGATCCGTATCCAATCTCAATCAAATCAGCTAAAGGCGCATGGATGACCGATGTAGATGGTCGCCAATTACTTGATCTGTCTATGGGATTTGGTGCAATGCTCGTCGGCCATCTAAATCAAGCAGTTGTTGATGAAATTAAAGCAACACTTGAAGTTGGCACGTTATACGTAACTCCATCCCCTAGCGCTCGCGATGCAGCAGAACGAGTTTGTAAGCGTTTTGCCATCGATCAGGTGCGCTTTGCAAACTCAGGGACTGAAGCAACTATGTATGCGGTTCGACTTGCACGTGCTTACTCGGGTAAAAGCGATATCTTAAAAATTGAAGGTGGATATCACGGTTCATTTGATCCTTTAATGGTTTCTAGTAAGCCATCACTTGATAAAGCTGGCGATGCAGATTTCCCAACCGCAGTTCATCCACTTGGCACAGTTTCCGGAACTGTTCACGTTGTTCCATATAATAATTTGGAATCACTTGAACAAATATTTGAAAAACATGCAAATCAAATTGCTTGCTTTATTTTGGAACCAGTTCTAGAAAATCTTGGAATTGTGCTTCCTGATGCTGGATACCTTGAAGGAGTTCGCGAACTGTGCGACGAGTATGACGTCATCTTGATTTTTGATGAGGTCAAGACCGGTTTAACGGCTGGGCCACAAGGTGCAGCACAAAAACTTGGTTTAAAACCTGATCTCATCTGTCTTGCTAAATCAATTGGTGGCGGAGTTCCAATTGCTGCTTTCGGTGGTAAGAAGAAATACATGGATGCAGTCACAGACGGACGCCTTGCGCACTTCGGAACATTTAACGCTAACCCGCTCTCCCTTGCTGGAGTTCGTGCAGTTGACAATATTTGTACTGATGAGGCATTGGCGCGCGCTGAATTATTAAACATGCAAGCACTTGAGCGGATCACCAAAATCATTGAAGAGTTTGATCTTCCTGCACACACAGTTGGTTTTGGAGTTAAAGGTTGCATCACTTGGAGCACAACTCCGGTGCGCAATTACCGTGATTTCAAAGGTGCAGATTTCAAGATCGCTGAACTTTCATGGCTCTGGTCAATCAACCGCGGAATCGTGACCCCTCCAGGTCTTGATGAGCAATGGTTAATTAGCTTGGCTCATGGCCAAGCAGAAGTTGATCTCTTGGTTGAAGATTTCCGCGAATTAGCTCAAGCACTACGGAGTTAACCCTTTAGCAGTAAAAAGATAAGCCCCTGTAAATCGCGGGGCTTAGTTTTAAGCCGCTGATGTTGATCAATGCATCGGATCTTGGAGCATTTACAGCTACAGGTGGCACGACAGGTGGTGGCGCTTTTCTTGGAATGGTTTTAGCAACTTTCTTAGCAGAATTTGTAGATTTTGATTTTTTCTAAAAATTTTCAAATTAAAGTAGCGGGTAAGTGATCTCGCGATAACTTGCTGCACCATCGCTGGTTTTGAAAAGTGAAAGCGCAGATTTTCCGGCCCCAACCGCTTCGGCAAATCCGCCCCATTTTGCAATTCCTGGTGAAATCACTAATTCACCGTAACGAGAATTTAAATCAGTTGAAATTAATCCCTGGGTTTTGTTTCTACTTTCAACCATTGTTGGCAAAATTTGGTATTTCTTATTTTCAGGTTTATCAATTAATTCAATCGCTGAAAAAACTCCACGCATTGACAAGATATCTAATCT
Organism: Actinomycetes bacterium; assembly: GCA_014190175.1. Next base: position 2,850 of record BJFZ01000111.1, read on the forward strand.
TGTTGGAATGATAAATTCAGTTGCAGCGACTATGGCACACTTTGCAAGATAAGAATTTGTGGCTGGTGCATCAATAATAATTACGTCGTACTCCAAATTTTCAAGCGCTTTTTGCAATATATATTCACCATCTTTTTTAGCCGCAGATTTCAGTGCAGCAGCCTCTAAGGTGAGATTGGCAGGGATAACATCGATCCGGTCCGCTGTTTTATAGATCATTCCGAGGGCTCTTGGACGGCCAGAAAAGATCTCAGTCGCGCTCAGCCTCGGGTTTTCCAGGCCTAACGAGAAGGAGGCCCCTCCGTTTGGGTCCAGATCGACCAACAAAACCCTTTTGCCATATTCAGAAAATGCCACCGCCATACTGACCGCAGAGGTGGTTCGTCCGACCCCTCCAGTGAGGTTAATAAATGAAATTACCCGGCTCATTTAGCCACTTTTTCTTGAGTTTTTACATGGGCTTTTTCGCGGGCTTTTTTAGTTAATGGACTCTCGCGGAAAGATTGTGGCAATCGCAATGTGGCATTTCTAAATGTGCGCAATGAAATATCAGTAGCGATATTTTGTCCCGGAATTGATGGCCACCCGTAAAGATCGCGGGCCCAATCTGGAAGTGAAGCACCGGCCAATGTCGCAACGCCAGCCCATAGTGGAGTAGCCGGTGTAATGAATCGCACCAACTTTGGCATAGGTGGGAAAAGCAAGAAAACAGAGGTTTTTTTAGCTTCCTCGGATGCAATTAACTCTGGATAAATATCTTTCATATATTGAGCTAGCTCATTAACAGATGCTGGAACATCAACTCCTGGGATCCCAACTAATTTTGCAAAGGTCACCATCTCAGCCAAATATTGATCAGCTTCTGCATCGGTGATTGGCATTCCGGAACGACGTGCATTATCTAGAAATGCATCGACCATTGATGCGTGTACCCAAAGCAATAAATGCGGATCACTTAAACCCAATCGCTCATGTACATCTCGCACATGTTTTGCGGCCATATCTACAACTTCGCGCTCTTCATATGTAACAAGTGCTACA
>BJFZ01000112.1 GCA_014190175.1 Actinomycetes bacterium
ACAGATTGATAAATTTAGCACACAAGAAATGGATCGCATGATTGTTGGCGCTGTAGATAGTGTTGGACTTGCACCTGCAGTTGAAAGAGCTCAAGCCGAAGGTATTCTGGTTGTTGCTGTAGGAGATAAAGCTCAAGGAGCTTCAACTTATGCAGCAGTTGATAACAAGAGCGCCGGTGTAGTTGCCTGTGAATACATGGCTAACGAAATTGGCGGTAAAGGTGAAGTCGCAATTATCGATGGAACTGCAGTATCGGCTGTAATAGAGCGTGTAATTGGATGCGAAGAAGCACTTGCAAAGTTTCCAGACATCAAGGTTGTTGCAAAAGTAGCTGGTGATAATGCAATTGGTAAAGGACAAACAATCGCAACAGACATTCTGACTGCACACCCTAAGTTGAAGGGAATTTTCGGAATTAACGATCCAACAGCTTTAGGAGCACTACTTGCAGCTCAAGATGCAAAGTTTAAGAGCCTGATCATTGTTGGGGTAGACGGTGCACCATCAGCTGTCGCAGAGCTATCAAAGCCTTCTTCAATGTTTAAGGGTTCAGCTTCTCAAGATCCAAGAGCAATGGTCAAAGCCGTGTTAGCGGCAGCCCAGGTAGTAATTGGTGGCGGAGATTGGCCAACAGATGGCATCTTGTTGCCATCTGAATTCATTACTAAGGCTAATCTCAGCACTTATAAGGGATGGTCTTAAATAGGGACGGATGAGTCCTAAATAGGCCAGGTGGATTGGTAACTAGCATGAATTTGTTGGTTACCAATCCTGCCCCCTAAATTGAACGGAGAAGGTCTTTTCTATGTCAAAGGATGAGCAACTTCTTGTACAAATGCAGGGCATTTCGAAGAGTTTTTCTGTAACAAAGGCTTTATCAAATGTAAATTTTGAACTCAAGGCTGGTGAAGTACATGCACTGATGGGTGAAAATGGTGCTGGCAAGTCAACGTTAATGAAAATTCTTGCAGGTGTTCACAATCCAGACGAGGGAAAGATCCTCGTTCGTGGAAAAGAAGTAAGAGTCGAAGACCCAAGTGCTGCAAAAAAATTGGGTATTGCCCTTATCCATCAGGAATTAAGCATCGTGCCGAATATGACTGTTGCCGAGAATCTTGCTCTGGGTAATGAATCCCGTACAAAGTGGGGAACCTTGGATAGAAAGAGAATCCACGATGAGGCTCTTGAGAAAATAGCCAGAGTTAGAGCACCTATCGATCCTTCAGAGCTAATGGGAAATCTATCCTTAGGTACGCAGCAGATTCTGGAAATAGCACGAGCGATTTCAATGAATGCCCAGATTCTTATTTTAGACGAACCAACCGCAGCACTATCTTCTTTTGAGTCGAAACTTCTGTTCGAGCTTATTGCAGAAATAAGTTCAGCTGGCGCAGGTTTAATCTATATTTCACACAGAATGGAAGAAGTTTGGAACTTAGCTGATCGGGTTACAGTATTTCGAGATGGCCAGCTTGTGGCTACATCAAAAAAGAATGAATTAACCCCGGATCAAGTAATTAAACAAATGATCGGCAGAGATGTGAAGGACCTCTATGTTCGTAACAACAGAATCCTTGGTGATGTCGTTTTGAAGGTAGAAAATCTTGGGGATGGAGTCAATATCGGCCCCATAAATCTGGAGGTGAGAGCTGGTGAGGTTCTAGGGCTTTATGGCCTCGTAGGAGCTGGGCGCACAGAAATTACCCGATTGATATTTGGTGCGGACAAGATTGCTACTGGCTCAATCCATATTTCAGGAAACTTGGTTAATTTCAAATCACCAAGGGATGCAATTGTCGAAGGAATCGCTTTTGTGCCAGAGGATAGAAAAATTCAGGGTCTTTTTGCACTCATGACTTTATCAGACAACATAATCATCGCAAGCCTAGCTAGATTCGTACGGTTGGGATTTTTGGCACTTCGGAATATCGCGAAAGCCGTTGATACACAATTCACAAATCTTTCCATTCGAGCAAGTTCGATTGAGCAGATCGTTGGTGAACTATCTGGTGGAAACCAACAAAAGGTTCTACTGGCGCGTGGGTTGCAAACTAATCCAAAAGTTTTAATTCTTGATGAGCCAACTCGAGGCGTGGATATCGGATCCAAAAATGAGATTTATAGAATTATTGATTCTCTTACTAAAGAAGGAACAGCAGTTTTAATGGTTTCTTCAGACTTGCCTGAAGTATTAGGAATGAGTGACCGGATATTGGTGATTCGGGATGGTGTTGTAGTAAAAGAACTCTTGGTAGCGGAAGCAAATGAGGAAAATGTATTACTCTTCTCTAGCGGTTTGGCATCAGTATGAAATTTGCTCAAAAAGCCATTTACTCAAGACCTACCATGATGATCGGAAACTTTGAATGAAAACTAAAGAAACAGTTTCCACGAAGTCTTTAACAAGGCGTCAATTGATTGATGAAATATTTGTTAAATGGGGAATTTACATTGCCCTTTTGTTATTGGTCATCCTCATGGCTCTTATTGCACCTAATTTTTTTTCAATAAAGAATGGCTTGAATATCGCACAAGCTGTTTCAATAAATGCCGTTGTTGCCTCTGGTATGACAGTTGTTATTTTGACCGCAGGAATTGATCTTTCTGTTGGTTCGATTGTTGCCGCATCTGGTGTTGCAACCGTGTTGCTACTAAATGGTGGAGTTCCAACCGCCATCGCGGCTCTAGTTGCAATACTTGTGGGTGCATTTATTGGATTAATCAACGGAGCGATAATTGCATATCTGGCCTTACCCGCTTTTATTGTCACCCTCGGTGCACTCACCTATACACGCGGTATAGCTTATTCAATGCATGGCGGCCCAGTACAAATTGCCGGTAAATCTGGAATTGAATCAATAGGAAATGGGTCTATTGGCGGAATCCCTATGCCTGTATTCATCATGATTTTTGTTTATTGGTTTTTCTGGTTTCTTTTGGAAAGAACTAAATTTGGTAGACATGTGTATGCCGTGGGAGGTAATCCGCAAGCAGCGAGATTGTCAGGAATCAATGTCAAAAAAGTCTTAATGTCTGTCTACGTAATCTCCGGTATAACCGCAGGTTTAGCTGGATTGATGTTTGCTTCCAGAGTGCGTTCAGGTCAGGTCACTGCAGGAGTGGGTTACGAATTGGATGCGATTACCGCCGTCATCTTGGGTGGCACAAGTTTATTTGGAGGACGAGGTCGCATATTTGGAACTCTAATCGGTGCACTCTTAATTGGTGTCTTAAGCAATGGTTTAGTTCTCTTAGGAGTTCCCATCTATACCCAGCTCATGATCAAAGGCGCCGTTATCATCTTGGCCGTTGCAATTGACACCCTTAGATCAAAGACTTGATTTTTCAAAAAGTCCATTCTTTTGCTAACAGTTCAGAGGAAGAAGCCGAAGTACTATTACCCAGCCCTCCATTTAATTTTTAAGGTTGGAGTAAATAGTTTTGCTGAGCAGGGTGTTTGGACCCCAACTCACATATAACTACTTCTGCTGCGCCACAATCGCATTCGCAATTATTTTCACGCCTTCTCGCCATGAGATGCCATAGATACTCTCAAAGGCTTGAGCAAAGCTCTTGCCACTGCCTGTTATTTTGAAGAGATCGAGGAATTTATCCGGTCCGCCAATGGCAACTATTACCTCTGAAGCCAGAGCTCCAACATCGTAGATTGCCCACTGGTGGTATTCACTACCGTTCCATTTATCCCAACCTGTGGTGTAGTCAGGATCAAGGAATTTCTCAATCCAGGCAGCTGTAGGTTTATTTCTAGAGAGCGTCTCGCTGTTATCTCTATTTCGTTGAACTTCATACTTATCAAAATCACTGTAATAAATCGTTGCACGTTGGACCCATGTGGCACCAC
>BJFZ01000113.1 GCA_014190175.1 Actinomycetes bacterium
TTCATCGTCGTGAATCATGTGATGGTTAAGTGCAATTCCAACTCCCTCTTGCGGTAAGACTGCAATACATGGATCTTGCTTCCATAGGCGATCAATAATCTCATCTCGAAGAGCATTGTCTGCAAAAGTCAAAAATAGAATTAAGCGCGGAATGGGTTGTCCAGAGTGGGAGGTAGAGGATTTGAGTAGTTCAACCCCAGATGTTTTTAACTCAGCGAGTTCGGATAACCATCGGTCCACCACGTAATGCCATTTCTTAGCATCACTAAGTTGATCAGAGGCCAACGCCTCTTCTACAGCCTTAAGCAATCCCGCAATCTCTTCCTTTCCGACCTTGGCCGGTCGACCAATACTGTGTTCTGGTCCACTATTTACTCGACACGCCTTTATTAGCTCCTTTTTACCAACAATGAGACCACTCGAGCCCGGCCCCTTCAATCCTTTTCCGCCGCTGAAGATTGCAAGATCAGCGCCCTTATCGCGTGTGAAGTACCAGAGATTTGATACTGGAGGTATTTGATCGGCAGCATCGACAATAAAGGGAATGTCTAATAAACGGGCTCTACTAATAAAAAGATCAAAAAAATCCTCTTCATCCTTAACTTGGGGGTACACATGTGGAAACCATAGCATTGCAGCATCACTAGTTTGCATTTCTGCAACATCATCAATAATTCGCAATGTGCCGCCCGCCATCATGATGGCCGATAGGTATCCATTGTACAAAACTTGATCTGCTCCAGCCAAGAAACCATCTACATGTTTGCGCCAAACAAGCACATTATTTTTTTCTAATCCTTTTAAATGAGGCAATTGTGCTGCTAGTTCGATGTCTGTGCCCGACAAACATGCGGCTACCGAAACAAGAATTCCAGCTGCAGCACCGTTGGATACGCAGGCCCCCTCATTTTTGGTGATTCTTGCTAATTCTTCGCCCACACAGTCGTGAAAAAAAGGAAGGTCAACAAATTTTTCAGATGCCACCTTCATAGCTTCAGAAACTCCCGGGGAAAGAACTGATCCACCCAAACGGGAAAGTGCACCTGCAGCATTAATTACTGTTTGTATTCCCAATGAAGCATAAGACACAGTTGAAACTAGTTTCGTTGACGTTGACGATAAGAGGCGGCATGTACTCGCGCTCCGCACGTTTTGCTATCGCAGTAAGTACGAGATCTGTTGCGAGAAGAGTCAATAAAAACACGTGAACAATCCATCACTGAGCAGACACGCAATCGATTGATTTCACCAGTACTCATCAGTAGTGCCAGTGCCATTGAGAAGTCAGCGATTAGATGATCTGCCAACGAGGCAAATGGTGGAAAGTAATGGAAATGTATTCCTAAATTATCGTGATCGACTAGGCGAGGTGAAATACGGGCCGAGGAGAGAGCGATATTAACCAGAGTGATTTTTGTTATATCGTCAGGTGCTACGAAAATTGCCCGAAATTGGCTTCTCACCAAATGCAGTTGCCCAACATCAAAACTTGTTAATTCAGCAACCTCTGTGATGATTCTATCTTTAACAAATTTTTTGATCGATGAGAGATCTGGTAGCTTTTCTTCTAGTATGGCAGGGGGGCAAGAATTTACAAGTACTTGTAAAGTATCAAGAACATGATTTCTATGTTGGGTAAGCATTACGGTATTAGCCCCATTTCAATTCTTGTAATAATCTCCTGCAAATCGCAAAAGTACCAGATTTGACTCTATTGCGCAGAGTGGTGAAACTGGACAATAAAGTTTGCAATAACGCCGGTCATATCAGATAAGACTTTGGTACCGGTTTGCGCTGAAGCTAGATGAGAATCATCTGTTCGTCCATCACTGTTCTCCCAGAGCCTAGGACGGCGTATGTGAGCTAGAGGAATATCTGCAATCCCAAGCGGTTGGTTTTTTCCATGATCATTTGGGCGATTTTCAAGTTTTACCAGTTCAGGAGCGATTGCCATCATGAGAGAGGTTTCGAAGTGACCAGCATGTCCAGGTACCGAGGCATTTCCAAAATATAAATCCAGCAGAGATTCGTGAGCGATTTTCCAGTAGGAAGCTCCTGCTATATGGATATCAATTTTATTCTGTGAGGCGATGGAATCAACCACCAAATGCATCGGTGACTCATTCCCACCGTGACCGTTAAGGAAGATTAGGCGTCTAAATCCTTGGCTTGCAAGACCTACGACGATATCGGTCAAAACATCGATGTATGTTTCAGATCGAAGGCTTACGGTGCCACCAAATGGGAGGTGGTGTTGGGCAAACCCAAATGAGAGAGTTGGCAATAGCAGTACTGGGACTTGTTGTGAGGCTAGTGCGACTGCCGCTTCTGCCAAATGCGTAACGATGGTAGCGTCAACAGATACTGGCAGGTGATGCCCATGTTGCTCAGTGGAGCCCAAGGGCAAAACAAGTGTTGAGTCGCCGGCCATATAATTGAGTTGATCCCTTGAGTGTGAGTCGAATCGCCAAGCACGAGAAGGAATTACCATCGGATTGTGCCCCCAATTTCCATTGAATCCTAGGTGTGCTGGCTCGAGACTGTCAAGGGTTACGGTACTGATGGAATTTGGAGGCCTGTTATTATCTATTTATACCCCTGATAATGGCAAAAATTAGCCGTATTTTTTTGCGATTTTGATTGACAGAGATTCCTGGCTCAGATACGTTGAATATACTCAGTACCAAAAGAGTTAATGCACCTGTCGCATTGGCTCTTGGAAGAACCTTTGAGGTTCTGGGGACTGGTGCCACACCCGTAGCAATCGTGCCACGGGATATTTTAGAACTGAAGGGGAGAGCATGAATCGCAATTTAAAGTTCATTACGGCATCGATTGCAATGACAGCTATGACGGCTTTCACGTTACCTAGCAGCAGTGCAGCAGATTCCATCACGCTTATTGTTCAAACAGACTCTTACATTCAACCTGCATTTAAGATTGTTGCAGATGAATTTGAAAAGCAGAATCCTGGAGTCAAGGTCGAGTTACAGGTTCTAGATGCGCAAACTCAAACAACCACAAACCTACAAATTATGACTTCAGATAGTGCTCCGGATGTGGCTAGTGCGCCAATGAACTTACCTCCATATGCAGCGATGATGAAAGCAAAGCAGTTCGTTCCTATAGATGACGTTTGGAAGACAGCTAATCTTAAGGCACGCTATGGTGACGGAGTTTCTTCAACTCTCATTGCACCAGATGGCAAAAATTACCAGGTACTTCTTGGCGCCGTGTACTACGGTTTTGCTTGGATTAATAAAGATGCATTTGCAAAAGCAAAAATAAAGATTCCTGCAGATCATCAAATTGGTTCCATGGCAAACTTCATAGATATGAGTAAGAAGTTACGTGCTGCCGGTTACGAGCCAATGTCTGTTGGCGGTAGCTCGGGGTACCACTTAACTTGGATGTTAGATTCTTTCTTGGCTTCTGGAGTACCAGAAAAGAAGCTCAGTAATTTAAGAACTAACTTCGTTAGTGAAGTTCCAGTCACAACTTCATATACTGACGCTTCAGTTGGTAAAGCATTTACACAACTTAAGCAAATCTACGATGCCAAGATATTCCAAACAGGAGTTCTAGGACAGGATCAAAACGTTGGCATGGCTCTTTTTGCAGCTGGAAGAGCGGCAATGATGATGGGACACAATGCAACTCCTGGTGGATTAAAAGACCGCCTACGAGTCAATCTCAATTTGGACTTCTTATTCCTACCTCCAACTACACCTGGACTTAAAGTACTTCCAAATTTGTCTGGCTCTAATACCTACCAAATTCCTGTTAAGGCAAAGCATCCAGAGCTCGCAAAGAAGTTCTTGGTTTTGCTTATGTCTGATGAGATGC
>BJFZ01000114.1 GCA_014190175.1 Actinomycetes bacterium
GCATCTGGCTTACTCGATACGCACTATGCGCCAAAAGCAAAAGTATTTTTGTTAGATCCGATTAACCCTGTAGTTGCTTGTATTGCCGGTGTTGGTTTTATCGCTGCCGCAAACCACCCAACTCCCGATGGAGCGATCCGTTTAGCTTCACCGACTAGTGATTATGAGTATGCGCGCGGCCTTTATGAAGCATTGCGCGAGGGCGACCGCAAAAACCTTCCTGCAATTTATGTGATCCCACCAGCAGGTGATGGGGTAGCGATTGCGATTCGGGATAGATTGCAGAGAGCTTCCTGTGAGGGTGGTTCACTCCGCTAGTTTTTGCCGCTGAACGACGATAATAAAGAAATGAAATTGCGCCTAATAACTCGTTCTTTATCACTCGCTGCGGTTTCGGTTCTACTGACAACATTGCTAGCACCAAATGCTGCGCTCGCCGCTGGACCAACAGCGACTGCACTGCCAACAATTAGCGGAACTCTTTCAGTCGGACAAACTTTGAATGCCACTTCTGGAACTTGGGATCCAGCATTAACAAATGCACCGAGTTATCAGTGGTACCGATGTGTTTCACAAAATGTCGCTACCTGTTCGCAAATATCTGGCGCAACTACTTCTTCTTATCTCTTAACGAACACAGATGGTGCAAATTATTTACAAGTACAAGTCACAGCACTTAACGCTGGCGGCGGAACAACAGTTACAAGTGCATTCACCGGAAGAGTTGCTACTCAAGCAACCACTACTACATCCCCGGTAATTTCTGGATCGATCCTTGTGGGATCGACACTTTCACTTTCTTCTGGAACATGGTCAGGAGTAACAGTCCCTGCCTTTGTTTATAAGTGGCAATCATGTACAACCGCAGATGCCACAGCGTGTACTGATATTCCAAGTGCGACTGCAAATACTTTTGTAATCACTTCAAGTCAAGTTGGAAGATTTATTCGTGGAGCCGTTTCTGTTGTTGCAACAGCAGATAATTTGGCAGGTATTTCTTATTCATCACTAACTGCACAAATTTCATCTGATCCGATTTTATTAACAACTCCCACGATTTCGGGATTCCTTGCACTTGATGAAGTTTTAACAGCATCAGCGGGAACTTATGCTGCATTTCCTGCAGCAACTTTCACATACCAATGGCAGTCCTGTAGTTCAAAAGAAGTAACTTCATGCGCTCCGATTGCCAGTGAAACAAATACAACTTACTCAATTAAAGAAGCAGATATCGGCAAATATTTTAGATTTATGGTTACTGCGTTAAATAATCTTGGTGGAAAAGTCTCACCTAGTGCGATCACAACCGTTGCGCTACGGACATCGATACCTGCAAACACTGGCCTACCAGTACTTGCCGGCGCCGCGGTTGATCGACAAACTCTTGTGGCATCTACTGGTACTTGGTCAGGAATTCCAACCGGAACAATTACTTATCAATGGCAGAAATGTGCAGATGCCGCAGCAACTAATTGTGCGGACATTGCAGGCAAGACCACAAATAGTTACGCGTTAGTTTTTGATGACGTTGCAAAATTCTTTAGAGCCAAAGTAACTTCAACAAATCGAATTGGCGCAACATCAGTATTCACAGGCGCATCCGCTGCAGTTACACCTGCGACAGTTTTAGATCGCGATCCTTACGCAATCGGATTTGTGCAAGTAGGACAAAAATGGGATGCAACAGACGGAAATTGGCGCGGTGCAATTAATCCAACTTATGGATATCAATGGCAGCGTTGTGTTTCAATCGATAAAACAACTTGCGTTGATATTCCTAATGCAACAGCAATTAGTTACACATTAACTAACGCTGAAATTGGATTTTTCCTAAGATTAAAAAATTGGGTTATCGGACAGAGCTTGCCGGCATACAGCGACATCGTGCCGGTGAAAGTTACTGCCGCTCCTAAAACTTTGGTGCAGACTCCAGCGCTGAATCCAAAGCCAGAAGTGACTGCTGCGCCCGTGGCTAAGAAGATCACGATTACATGTATTAAAGGGAAGTTGACCAAGAAAGTCACCGCAGTATCGCCAAAATGTCCGACTGGGTACAAGAAGAAATAAGTCGGGGATTTCTGGTCTAGACTTCACCAGCGCACGAGGGGTCTTCAAAATCTCTTGAGCACAATTGGGGCCTTTAGCTCAGTCGGTAGAGCAACGGACTTTTAATCCGTGGGTCGACGGTTCGAGCCCGTCAGGGCCCACTTGTCTCTGAGACCAAAAATCTCCTTTTTAATTCTTTGAGTAGTTATATTTGGCGCATGAAACGTTCTCTCGCAGTGATCTTGATTGGCTTAATAACTGTTGTAAGCCCATCATTTTCAAATGCAGCTGGCGTGATCGATGAACAATATTCGATTAACCAAAGCGGTGCTGAAACCGACAAAGTGGGCGTACTTTTTGAAGAAAGTGTAGATACGTTACGTATGCCGTCACTCCTTTACAGCTACGAGTTGTCTAAGGGAGCAAGTGTTGTTTCATATTGCGGTGGGATTAACGACCCAAAATGTTCTTCAGCTGAATTTATGAAGTATTACGCGCTTATGCCGCCATGCAAATCTGCATCCGAAGTAGATTGCATCGAAAGCATTTATGCAGTCGCACCAGGCTCTCCGGCGCGCATTAAAGGCGTTTATAAGGAATCTATTCCTGAGAAAGTTGTGAATCCGTATACGGCAGATCCTGATAATGGCTTACCGCAAGGTTCCGTGTCTGGGGTCTGGGAAATCCCCAACATTAAACATGGTGGTGGCACAACTAATTTTGTTGGGATAGTTTCTCGAGTTGGTTCTTTGAAACGCAATGGCGCGAATTGGATTGCACAACCACCGGGGTCAGACCCATGGGGTGGTGGCGATTTCCGTGCAGCAATTTATCCAGTAAATATTGTTCGAGACTCTCGCTACAAAGCAAATATTTCAAGAATTATGCAACAACCCAGCGGTAAAAATTCAATCGCGATTGATCATCCGAGCCAGCTACCGTTTAATGTTTGTGCAATTGTTGGTGATGGTGTTTGTGCTCTGAGACAAACTTTCCCTGAAGATATTAAGTTCGGAATGGTTATCAGATTCTCAAAAGTGATTAATGGCTGGATGCATGGGCGTATTGATACTCCTGAAATTGATTATGAATTAACTAGTTACGGAACCCGAGTGGATATGAAGGGCCAATCAACTCGCGTTCCAATTGTTGGTGGTTGGGTGGATCCAAACGTCTTCACTGCACAAGAAAAATCTAAGATTCAAGGTATACCGGTGGGTGAGTCAACTTACCCAGGAGCCAGTGGCGACTATTCGATGGAAATGTTAAATATGTGGTCTCGAGCTTTGAAAGATAAAGCGGCGGCCAATCCAACACAATGGATCTTCTACAACTTGCCTGAACGAGATATTGCTGCTGCTAGCAGCTGTATTAAAAACTCAAAAACTTTAGCTGGTTTTGTAACTACAAACTCGACTACGTATACAGCTACTCCACCAATTTATAACGAGCAGACCGGAACACTTGATTACAAAGTCGCATCTCCACATTTCTTACCTGATGGAAAAGTTTTTGAAGGAAAGTACAACCTGTATATCGATTCTAAAGTTGCACGTTGTATCTACAAATTTAGTAACGCACCAATTTCAGCAAGCGTAAGTATTACAACTGCTGATGGTGGCCAACAGAGCGTTTCGACAACTGTGGTTAGTGAACAAAGTGGCTGGTTACATTTAAGTGCTGTGGGATTTACTTTCTCTTCGCCAACTTTGAAAGTTAAACTTACTCAAGATCCCAATGCTGTAGCAGTGCAAA
>BJFZ01000115.1 GCA_014190175.1 Actinomycetes bacterium
CGGATATGTCTATAAGCGTGGCCGCGCTTTAGTGCCTACTTTCCTGGCTTTTTCTGTGACAGGCCTGCTCGAGATGCACTTTACGAAGCTTGTCGATTACGAGTTCACGGCCAGTATGGAAGAGGATCTAGACAAGATCGCATCAGGGGATGCTGGCCGCGTCGATTGGCTACGCGATTTCTTCTACGGTGTCGACGGCCAACCTGGTTTAAATGAACTATCTGCCGATCTTGGTGTTATCGATGCCCGTGCAACAAACACAATGAACTTATCTGACACGATTGAAATCCGCGTTGGTCGATACGGTGCTTACCTGCAACAAAACTTGCCTGATGAAGAGCGTAAGTTAGCAAACATTCCAGAGTCACTTGCCCCCGATGAGCTAACGCTTGCTAAAGCGATTGAACTATTAGAGGCACCATCAGGTGAGCGCGATCTTGGAATTGATCCAGCAACGGGATTTCCTGTCATTGCAAAGTCTGGTCGCTTTGGACCATACATCACCGAAGTCCTACCCGTGGTTGAACCAGAGCTCACTGCATCAGGAAAAAAGAAACGTAAAAAAGCCGATGCGCCAAAAGCTAAAACTGCTTCCCTGCTTTCAACCATGACGCTAGATACCGTTACTTACGAAGATGCACTGCTTTTGTTATCACTGCCGCGCACATTGGGTACTAACGCTGCCGGTGATGAGATCACCGTTCAAAACGGGCGCTACGGTCCTTACTTAAAGGCCGGTGTTGATAGTCGCACACTGACATCTGAGGATCAATTATTTTCATTAACTCTCGGTGAAGCACTAGAGATTTATTCAAAGCCTAAAGAGCGTCGCCGTGGTGTTGCTAAACCTCCAGTTAAAGAGCTGGGTGTTGATCCAACGACCCAAAAACCACTCATTATTAAAGATGGCCGCTTTGGAATGTATGTCACTGATGGCGAAACAAATGCAACGCTGCGCCGTGGTGATACTGCAGAAGGCATGACTCTTGAGCGTGGGCTTGAACTACTTGCCGGCCGACGAGCCTGGGAGGCTGAGAATGGCCCTTCTCCTAAGAAGGCACGCAAGAAGGCGGCAAGCAAGCCTAAGAAGGGCGACACCGCACCGACACTTACTAAAAACGTTATAAAGAAAGCCGGTGCCAAGAAGGCAGCGAAGAAAGCAGCAACAGGAAAAGCTACAGCGAAAAAAGCTTAAGTAACTACTTCAATCCTGGTGACAAAGTTTTAAAACCAAGAGCAACCGCCGCGATTACCATCTCTTTGTCGTAAGTAATAATTCCTTCAATTTCATTTTTCATCGATAGAGCACTTGCCATATGTAATGAATCTAGCGCTCGCAATTTAATAAATGGTGGGAGATTTTCTGCTCCAGAGAGAACGGCATAATCGACGGGAACCATTGGGATATCAATCAATACATCGTATGCATTCTCAAGTAATGCCGGTTGGCTTAAATTTATAGTGCGGATTACTTCCACTCGGCTTAATTGTGATGTTGTAATTGAGGGTGGAATTTGTTGAAGTAAGGATTTTGTCTCAAGCTCAGGTTTTATCATTTTAATAATTGCTGAACTGTCTATATACCATCTCAAAACTTTGCCGCCCGGCGTTCTTCGATAAGGATTTCAGAGAGTTGTTTACCCTTAGAGATTTTTCCTTCAGGCATTGTAAAAACTCGATTTGGGTTGCGCGCTGGAATAATTCTCCCATTTTCTAAGTATTCTTCGTATAAAGATCGTGTGATTGGAACTATGCGCGCAACTGGAACACCGTGTTCAGTGATTTCAAATACAACACCATCTTTAACTTGATCTAATATTTTTGAGGCAGATTGACGGAGTTCGCGTACGCCACATGATGCGCGCAAAGGGTTAAGCGAGCTGTTCTTGGCTCCAATCTTTTTCTTTGCTGCAGTTTTTTTAACGGGGGTCGATTTCTTTGCAGCCGTTTTTTTGGTTTTGTGCGCCGATATTGTCATGCTTCAAAGATAGCACAATTATGCTATTGTGCTACAACGATTAATACCTTTAAAGAATGCCTAAGTAGCCTCTATAACCCCAGTTCACCTGCGCGATAGACTCATGCAATGGCTAGAACCCTCCCTACCAATCTTTTCGCGTTTCAATAGTGGCGGGAAAGCAATGAAGACATACCAGGGATTTCTAAGAGCCAACAGATCTAAAATTATGCGATGAAAATGTCTAAAATCGATTGGCTTTCTGCTATAGGAATGTCACACGATGAAGTACCAGAAAAAATAATTCTAGAGGGCACTTGGTGGCAAAAATCTCGATATCCGATGCGGCTTGAATACCTATCAAAAGTCAGAGAGTTAAAATTTCCAGATATGTATCTAGGCGAATTTGAAGGTGGCAAAATAATGTTTTGTTGTGCATATGGTGCATCCAGGGCAGTAGAGCCAGTTCATATATTTGGTTCGCTCGGGAGTAAAAGAGTTGTTCAAATCGGTTCTTGTGGTGGGTTACAACCAAACATTAAAACTGGAGATATTTTAATTCCGTCAGTGTCATTAATTGGTGAAGGTGCATCTCAATACTACGGGCAATTAATTAATTCCACAGCTACTAATGATCTAGTTCAAAGTGCAAATCAGGCATTAACAGAGATCGGACTATCTACACATATCGGTTCACATATTTCCACTTCGGCTTTGCTACAACAATCTACAGAACAAATAAATGAATGGAGAATGAAAGGCTTACTCGGGGTTGATATGGAAACCTCCGCCGTTTTTAGTGCTGCAGAGTATTTCAACATGGAAAGAGTTTCTATGCTTTTTGTTTGGGATGAACTATTAAAAGGTAGATCTTGGCTAGATGAATTTTCTAACGCTGAAAAAGTTAAGCAACTCGAGGCAAATCGTACAATATTTGAAGTAGCCCTAAAACTCTAATCTTTAATCAAAGCTTATGCAACGGAATCCAATATGACTTGTGGACGAAGTAGGCGAATTGAAAGTGCGGGCAGAATTACGGTAACGATTGCAATAAGAGTCATGACATAAAAAAGATCCCCCTTTTAATACTCTATTTCCTGCTACTTTAGTGGGCCCAGTAGGATCGATGCGCGTTTCTACTAAATCCTTTTTATGCCAGCGGGCTGACCAAAAATCCGAGGTCCACTCCCATGTATTTCCTACCATGTTAAATAAGCCAAACCTATTAGGTGTAAAAGATTTTGCAGGCGCAGGACCAAGAAACCCATCTTCCAGTGTGTTTAAATGTGGGAAATCACCTTGCCAAATATTTGTCATAAATTTGCCGTCAGGGTGTAAATCATTTCCCCATGGGAACTTCATATTCTTTAAACCTCCCCTGGAAGCCTTTTCCCACTGTGCTTCTGTCGGTAGTTTTAAGCCTCGCCACTTCGCATATGCACTGGCATCATTCCAAGAGACGTGAACGACTGGTAATTTCATAAAATCTTCATTTGCGACCCCATCCCCGACCGGATTTTTCCAGCAGGCACCCATAATCGCTTGCCACCATGGCGCAGAAGCGTGGTGACTAATTTCCTTGTTAGCTCTTGATTCACTACTGAGGAGTCCGTTAAATACGTATGACCAGCCATGTATTTCTGCCTCTGTTTTGTAATCAGTTGCGGTTATAAACTCAGAAAAATTTTCGTTAGTAACTGCAGTCAAATCAATATAGAAGTCTGATACAAAAACTTCTCTGGCGGGACTTTCTCCATCTATCGGGAAAAAATCTTCTTCTGTCCCCATCGTAAACTTTCCTGCAGGAATTAGAACTTGCTCATGCTTACCA
>BJFZ01000116.1 GCA_014190175.1 Actinomycetes bacterium
AGTTGCAGAAGAATTTAAACCGCACGCATTAGTACTTGATGTGATGTTGCCAGATCTTGATGGATTTGAAGTTTGTCGCCAACTTCGCGCAGGCGGATATAACGTTGGCGTACTTTTCTTAACTGCTAAAGATGCAACCGAAGATAAAATTAAGGGTCTAACACTTGGTGGCGATGATTATGTAACAAAGCCATTTAGTTTAGAAGAGTTGGTAGCGCGGCTACGTGCATTACTCCGACGTACTGGCGTAATTGAAGTTGTGGCCGATGATGAGAAAATTTGTTTTGCTGATCTCGAATTAAATGAAGCAACGCATGAGGTGCGTCGAGCTGGAAATTTAGTCGAGCTCTCTCCTACTGAATTTATTTTGCTACGTTACTTAATGATCAATGCTGATCGGGTTGTAAGTAAGTCACAAATCCTTGATCATGTATGGCAATACGACTTCCGCGGTGATGCTGGAATTGTGGAGACCTATATTTCTTACCTCCGTAAGAAAATAGATATATACGAACCAGCAATGATTCACACTGTTCGTGGTGTTGGATATCGCTTGCGATTGCCCACTAAGAACTAAATAGCGAAAATATTTAATGAAATCCCCACTGCATCGAATTAATAGCGCCACAAGCACTTGGAGTCTTCGTAATCGACTTGTGCTCGGCGTTGTTGTACTTGGTGCGATGGGATTCATAGCCTCTGATTTTGCAGCCCAGAGTGCGTTCCGCAGCTTCTTAATTGCGCAAGTTGATCAGCAATTAAATGACATCACTGGGGGATCGCTACTTAGGTTAGATCGAGCGGGTATCGCACCAACGGACCAAGATTCTAATAACGAAAAAAATCAGCCATTTCAACAAGTGCAGCCTTTGAGTGGAGTCCCAACCGCAATTTCAATCACGCTTTTAGATCCAACCGGCGTTGTGATTGGAACACTTGGCGGTGATTTGAGTACAAATCAATTCTCAGGC
Source organism: Actinomycetes bacterium (assembly GCA_014190175.1). The sequence goes on from BJFZ01000116.1 coordinate 972, forward strand.
ATAGTCGCAAACATGACAACAGCGGATGTGGTGGCACATGAAGGAAGGCCACACACGATGGAATTCGCGGAAACGGGAACACATTTCCGAGTTTTAACTCGCACACTTCCTTCAGGATTTGGCAGTGTTGTTGCCGCAGTCTCGTTAGAAGATGTTGACCACACAATTGCCCGACTTAGATTTCTATTTTTACTGATTGGATTGTTAGCGCTCTTAGCTATCGCGTTGGCTTCTAGAAAAATTGTTGATATCTCGTTACGTCCGCTTACAAGAATTGAAGCTACCGCGGAAGCAATTGCTGCAGGAGATTTGTCGGCACGATTACCAGATGCAAAGCCAAATACTGAAGTCGGCCATTTAGTAACTTCACTTAACCAGATGCTTTCTCGCATTGAAGAATCTTTTGCTCTTCGGGTTGCAAGTGAGGATAAATTACGTCGTTTCGTTGCAGATGCAAGTCATGAACTACGTACTCCACTTACCGCAATCCGTGGTTTTGCAGAGTTACATCGACAAGGTGCAGTCCAAGGTGAAGTTAAAACAGCCGAGTTGGTGCAGCGAATTGAGAAAGAATCGATTCGGATGAGCACTCTTGTGGAAGATTTATTGTTACTTGCGCGGTTAGATCAAGCGCGAGAATTACAACGTGATCCGGTAGATGTGAAAACTCTTGTCAACGAAGTAGTTGCCTCAGCGCAAGCTACGAAAAACACTCATCCAATAGCGATAAACCATGCGGATGGTGATGTTTATATTCTGGGAGATTCACAACGAATCCATCAAGTAATTGCGAATTTAATTTCAAATGCGCAGAGCCACACCCCTGACGGAACTGCGATAAATATTGCGGTTTCACAAAATGAAATTGGAACCACTATTTCAGTTACTGATAACGGACCTGGGCTTTCGGAAGCTGATCAAGCAAAAGTATTCGAGCGGTTTTACCGTGCTGATCCATCACGAGTGCGAAGTGGGCTTGATGGCAGCGGACTTGGACTATCTATCGTGGAGGCAGTTATGGGTGCGCACGGCGGAACAGTTTCGGTTAATTCTCAACTTGGTAACGGCGCAACATTTACACTTTTCTTCCCTACGGTGGAAATCTAAAAATTTCACTATTCCATTGCGCGAAGGGCAGCGATTCGTTCTTGAATTGGTGGATGTGTTGCAAATAATTTAGAAACACTAGATCCATCAAGTGGTGATTCAATCCAGATATGTGCAACCGCATTTGATTTTGCTCTTACAACTGTTGAATCGGCAGCTAAAACTTCTAACGCTGAACGTAGCCCGGCTGGGTTTCTTGTAAAACTCACTGCAGTTACATCGGCTAACGCTTCCCGGCGGCGTGAAATTGCCGAACGTAGCAAAACTGCAGCAATCGGAGCCAAAAACAGTACAAATAGCGAAAGAAGTAAAGCAATTGGATTTGAATTATTGCCGCGATCGCGGCGACCGCCACCGAACCACATCATCCGCATTAAGAAATCACTTAATAACGCGATTGCACCAGCAGTTGTCGCAGCGATCGCTGAAACTAAAGTGTCGCGATTCCCGACGTGTGACATTTCATGTGCAATCACACCTTGCAATTGTTCGCGATCCATCGCTTCTAATATCCCTGTTGTGAATGCAATTAACGCATGCTCTGGGTTTCTGCCAGTAGCAAATGCATTTGGTGCGGTATCTTGCACGATTGCAACTTTAGGCATTGGAAGGCCGCTTGCAATTATTACCTCTTGGATTAATCCAAATAATTTCGGATTTTCAGATTCTTCAATTACGCGAGCACCAGTCATTCGAACTACTAACGAATCCGAGGCGTAGTAAGAACCCCAAACAGAAATTAGCGCGATCCCTACCGCAAATGGCATAACGCCAATTCCGGTTGCACCAAAGTAAGTCATTGCGGCATAAGCAACTAACCAGATCAAAACCGCCATGCCCATAAGTAAGCCGATGGTTTTACGGCGATTACTCGCCTGCATAACTCTAAAAGAATTTTCGGGCATTATTTAGAATTTAACAGTTGGAGCTTTGCGATCTTGTGGATCATCAACTTCGTAAAAGTCACGAGCATTAACTTTAGCTAGCCCGACAAAGAATGAAGTTGGGATGGTTTTTACTGCAGTGTTAAGCGAGCGCACATTGTCGTTATAGAACTGACGCGCAAATGAAACTTTATTTTCGGTAGTTGAAAGTTCTTCTTGTAACGATAAGAAGTTGGCAGAAGCTTTCAAATCTGGATAAGCCTCAGCTACAGCTAATAAGCCACGTAGAGCTTGAGTTAGCGCGCCATCTGCAGCTGCTACAGCAGGCACTGAAGATGCAGTAGTTGCGGCAGCTCGCGCTTGCACAACTTTCTCAAATGCATCTTTCTCATGTGTTGCATAACCTTTAACAGTCTCGACCAAATTTGGAATCAAGTCGGAACGGCGCTTAAGTTGCACTTCAATCTGCGCAAAAGCTTCATCGACAGCGACGTTGAGTCGAACGAGTTTGTTGTATTGCGCGATTACATAAATTACAAGTAGCACAACGACCGCAATTACGATTACTGATGTTTTCATTTCACTTCTCTCTCTAGCGTAAAATCCCTAGGACGTGAAAGTAATATTACTGAATTTTGCTTTGGTAAAAATTCAGCCAAGATTTGCTTGGGGTAGGTCCACGCTGGCCTTGGTAA
>BJFZ01000117.1 GCA_014190175.1 Actinomycetes bacterium
GGCCGAATTATTTTGATGTCAGATGCTGATGTTGACGGTGCGCATATTCGATGCCTTTTATTGACTCTTCTTTATCGCTATATGCGACCTCTTATTAATGCAGGTCGAGTATTTGCAGCGATTCCACCCCTTCATCGCATTGAGGTCATGGGATCTGGCGGGAAAAAGGGCGATTTCCATTACACATATTCCGATGATGAAATGAAAAAAGTATTAGCCGACCTGACAAAGGCTGGAAAGAAATGGAAAGAACCTTTGCAGCGCTATAAAGGTTTGGGTGAAATGGATGCTGATCAATTGCGCGAGACCACAATGGACCCAGATCACCGTACTTTGCGTCGCGTCACGGTTAAGGATGCAATTGCCGCCGATGCCATCTTTGAACTCTTGATGGGCAATGATGTTGCACCTCGCAAAGAATTTATTTCAACAGCAGAAATTGATCGCGAACGCATCGACGCATAGGGGGTAACACTTCGTTACCCTTTAGTAACTTCTGAAATACGCTCAAAAGTCGCAAAGAAATTCAGTTCTTTTCTCAAAATGTTCTTGATTAGGTGACGGTGCACACCTACCATTTTACTAACTTGGTTACCCGAGGCCTTCTTCGAGCGATGACCCCGTGTAACTGACATGGTCGAGTCCAACCGGACTCATCTACGAAAGGGGAGAGTATGTCAATTTCGGACGAAGTGCGTCGCACTGCAAGTCCTCGTCTTCATAATGAAGATTTAGCGCCTGCAACTGAGCGCAAATGGGGAGTCTTTAGCATATTTAATGTTTGGACTTCCGACGTTCACAGTCTCTACGGTTATTTCCTAGCAGCAAGTCTTTTCCTCGTTGCAGGGAATACTCTTAGATTCCTCATAGCAATTGGTATCGGATCTGTAGTTATTTTCTGGCTGATGAATTTAGTCGGCTATGCGGGACAAAAAACTGGAGTTCCCTACCCAGTATTAGCGCGCGCTTCCTTCGGAACCTTCGGCGCTAACGTTCCAGCACTTGTTCGTGCGGTTGTTGCAACATTTTGGTACGGCGCACAGACCAGTGCAGCTGCAGGCGCCATTGTTGCCTTCCTTACCCGCTACGACGGTCCAAAGAATTTCAATGACACATCTCGGATGTTTGATCACACCACCTTGGAAGTACTTTGCTACCTCGGTGTGTGGGCAGCTCAACTCCTCATCATCAGAAAAGGAATGGAAACCGTACGCCGGTTCCAGGATTTTGCTGGTCCAGCAGTATGGGTAATGATGTTGCTATTGGCAATTGGTTTGGCAATTAAGTCAGGAACCATCTCTTTCTCAATTGACATGCCTGAATCTGATCTTGCAGCGCTTGCTAAAAATGCAACAGGGCTCGCAGTTACCCCAGGATCTCTGGCCGCAATATTGGCAATTTCTGCAACGTGGATTACCTACTTCGCGGCGCTATTCCTTAACTTCTGCGATTTCTCACGTTTTGCTCCAGATAAAGAAACTGTTAAGAAGGGCAACCTTTGGGGCTTGCCTGTAAACCTCATTCTTTTCTCAATCGTTGCTGCATTGACAACAGCTTCTGCGAGCAAGGTTTATGGCGAGGTTCTACTTGAGCCAGCAAAGATTTCGGCAAAGTTTGACAATATTTTCCTAGTGATCTTGGCTGCTGCGACATTTGCTGTAGCAACACTTGGAATTAACGTTGTCGCAAACTTCGTATCGCCAGCATTTGATTTCTCAAATGTGGCTCCTTCGAAGATTGACTTCAAGAAGGGCGGATATATCGCAGCTGGAATCGCATTGGTGCTATATCCACTTCATCCTTGGGATATTGCACCAAGTTTCGTGAATGCAATTGGTTCAACAATGGGTCCACTATTTGGTGTGATCATGGTTGATTACTATTTGCTTCGCAAGCAGACTATAGACATTGCTGGTCTCTACAAAGAAGATGGACCTTACAAGTTCACAAATGGTTGGAATATCAAGGCTTTCGTAGCTGCAGGAATTGCTGCAATCTTCTCAAGCATCCTTCCAATTTATGGACCATCTTCCTACAGCGCAAACCTTGGACCATACTCATGGTTTATTGGAGTCGGCGTCGCTGGTCTTGTCTATTACGCACTTAACGGTGGCAAGAGCCCTCACAAGGGTTAAATCAGCAAGCCTAAGAAAGAGTTAATGGGCGCAAATGCTGGGTGGTCGCAAGGTTTGACCGCCCAGCATTTGTGTTATTTAATCACCAAATAGTTTGCCAAATTGCATAGGAGATAAGTCATGGATGTCAGAGTCAGCCATTCAACAATTGCTGGTTCAGAAAAGATTCTTACGCAGGAAGCAATTAATTTCGTTGCAGAGTTAGACCAAAAATTTCATGAAACCAGAGATCTGTTGCTTGGAGCTCGTAAAGCGCGACGGATTGAACTATCAAAAGGCGGATCTTTAGATTTCCTTGAATCTACAAAGGCAGTTCGTGAAGGAAGTTGGAAGGTTGCACCGGCACCAGCAGATTTACTTGATCGCAGAGTTGAAATAACAGGGCCAACAGATCCAAAAATGGCAATTAACGCCTTAAATTCTGGCGCACGCGTGTGGCTTGCAGATTTAGAAGATTCAAATACACCGCACTGGTCCAATGTTGTACAAGGCCAAGTGGTTTTGCAGGGAGTTGCACGCAAAGACCTCACTTTCACTTCGCCTGAAGGCAAAGATTATGCGCTTCGCGAAGACGGGAATATTGCCACACTAATTGTTCGTCCTCGCGGTTGGCACTTTGATGAGTCACATCTAAAAGTAGATGGTCACGCAGTAGTTGCTGCCCTTTTCGATTTTGGAATGCATTTTTATCACAATGCGAAAACTCTTTTGGCGAGGGGTTCAGGACCGTATTTTTATCTCCCAAAAATGGAGAGCCACCTTGAAGCCAGACTATGGGACGAAGTATTTACCTATGCTGAGAAAACTTTAGGTTTACCTCACGGCACTGTACGAGCCACTGTTCTCATTGAGACGATTCCTGCTGCATTTGAAATGGATGAAATTTTGTATGAGCTCAAGGATCATATGAGTGGGCTTAACGCCGGTCGCTGGGATTACATGTTTTCAGTCATTAAGTATTTTAGAGATGCCGGTCCTGATTTTATTTTGCCTGATCGCAATTCAATAACTATGAACGCTCCGATGATGCGCGCTTATGCGAACTTGTTGGTTAAAACTTGCCATAAGCGAGGTGCATTTGCGATGGGGGGGATGGCGGCTTTTATTCCTAGCCGTAAAGATCCAGAAGTTAATCGGATTGCCCTTGAGAAAGTTCGCGCTGATAAAGAACGCGAAGCCAATGATGGATTTGATGGTTCGTGGGTTGCTCACCCAGATTTAGTTCCTGTTTGTGCTGAGATTTTCGATAAGTTCTTAGTTGGAAGAACAAACCAACTAGATAAACAACGACCTGAGGTAAATGTTAGCGCCGAGGATTTACTGAGTGTGAAGTCGATTCCAGGTGAAGTTACTGAAGCAGGACTTCGCCAAAATATTGATATCGCCCTCCAATACTTAGCAGCGTGGCTCGATGGAAATGGAGCAGCGGCAATTCACAACTTAATGGAGGATGCAGCGACGGCAGAGATTTCTCGCTCACAGATTTGGCAGCAAGTG
>BJFZ01000118.1 GCA_014190175.1 Actinomycetes bacterium
CTTGCGGGTAAAGCTCTCTACAACGGGACTTATTCAAAATGGATCAGACCAGTTACGGAACATCCGTCTGAAGAACTCCAAGCTAATGAACATTGCCTTCAAACAGGACAAGATGCGGCGATTCTTGATCTCCTAGAAATCAAACTTCTTGAACCTAAAGGAACCCTGCATCAACAGGAAAATTGGTTAATGGATGTATCAGTTCCTCTGAAAAAGAAAGGCTCCATGGGGTTAGAGGAGCTGTCAAAGTTAGTGGACTCTCCTGAGACATTATGGGGGACCGGTACGTCTACTAAAAATGGAAAAAATAATTGCGTACCTATTTCTCAAATAACAGAGCACACTTCCTCCCTCTACTTAATAGATGTGTCTAGTTTCAAAGTGGAGATCAGATTTTTGTTTGGGAAAAGAGATATGCGTGGAGTCTTTTCTTTTGCCGGACACGAGTACAAGTTGAGCATCACAGATCTCCATTTTGAGCAAAGATTTCTGGATAAACCCGTTGGAGATTATGAAATAGACAGAACTCTTCTTACCATTAGCCTTGGGGAGAATTACTTTGACACCTTCTACAAGCTCATCGCTGGGATAATTCCAATCGAATACGGCAAGAAATGGAGCGGCCAATGATCTATACGATTGGGCACTCCACTCATTCGATTGAGAATTTCACCAAGCTATTGAAATCGCGTGGGATCACAGCAATCGCGGATGTTAGATCGGCGCCTTACAGTCGCTTCCAACCCCAATTCAATCGAGAGCTACTTACTAAATCTTTAAAAGATTCTGGCATTGAATACGTCTTTGTTGGTGATTCAATTGGTGGTCGATCATCTAACGAAGATGATTATGAAAATGGAAGAGTCGTTTATAGTCGACTAAAAAACAGTGATAATTTTGAGAATGGTCTTCAGCGTGTCATTGTCGGTTCCGAAAAATACCAACTGGCATTGATGTGTAGCGAAAAAGAGCCGATAGAGTGCCATAGAACTTTACTTGTGGGTCAAACTCTTTTTGAGCGAGGGATCCCAGTGACTCACATTCTTGGTGATGGAACTCTTGAAAACCATGATGATGCGATACACAGGCTGTTAAAGATATTCAAGCTTGACGAGCCAGACCTTTTTCGCACAAATGAGGAAGTGATTTCGGAGGCGCTTCTCAGACAGGAACAGAAAGTGGCATTCACTTTGGGTGATCCAGTTAAGGGCCGACTCGACACCGTGCAGCTTGGAGAATCTGAAGAATGGACGGAGTCGATATGAAACTTTTTACTATTGGGTTTACTGGGAAAAATGCTGAAAAGTTCTTTTCGCTACTTGAATCATCGGAAGCAAACAAACTAATCGATATTAGAATTAACAGAACATCTCAGTTAGCCGGCTTTGCAAAGGAGCAAGACCTTGAATTTTTCTTACCGAAAATCGTAGGTATGCAATACCAAGTTTGGGATGATTTGGCTCCCACAAAAGAACTCCTAGCCTCCTACCGGGATAAGGAAATACTCTGGGAAGAATTTGCCCAGAAATATCAAGATCTAATCAATCTTCGGGGAACCCTTGAAAAATCATCCCAAACTGACTTTGAAAATGCAGTTCTGCTCTGCAGCGAACATGAACCAGAGAAGTGTCATAGGACATTGCTGGCAGAACTCATTACCCAGAAGTTTCCCCTCCTAGGCGTTACTCACCTGATTTGAAAGACCTTTTAATCTGTTAGGCCTATCCAGCAACCACGAACAGATCCAACTAAGAACTACCACCAACCCCTATTTCACGCTCAGATTAGCACCCAACCCCCTATTTCGGGTGTCCAGTCATTACCCGTTACTACACCCTCCCACCAATAGTTTTTGGTACAGGATTGGTACAGATACGAACCTACATATATTTCCGAACGTCCGTAATCTTGAGCGTGGCGCGATTAAACCGATGCAAATGCCCTTTAATGCAGACGCCTATTGGGGTAAAGTTTTAACCCTCAGCAAGTTTTTCATACTGAAAGGTCATTAAGATGAGCAACGAATCAATTGAGAGCCAAGAACCTATCGATTCCCAAAATCAAGAATCAATTTCAAAGAGTGGCAATCGGACTCAGGTCACACTCTCAAAGTCAGGCTTAATGAAGGTCGGAGCCTTTTTCGTTGTTGCTTTGTTGGGTGTAGGGGGATTCTTTATCTTCTCATCCGCGAAAGCAGATACTCGTCTTTCGGAGGCACTGACCCTGTGCGAAGCTTTAGATGCTCCAGGAGTCACTTTTGCCGAGGACGGTCAATCACTCAACTTTGATGACAAAGGGAAAGAAGATTTTTCCGGTGGTGATTTCTCTGACCTTAAATGCATAATTGAAGGGCTAGATGCACCATCTACAGTTTTGGCTCGCATGTATCAAACGAACTCTAGCATGGGAGTTCAAGACGCTGAATGGGATGGAATTTCAATTAGTTGGACATACCACCCCGATAGAGGGATGGATGCAAATTTTGAGATTGTTAAATGATCAACTTGAACTCTAAGCAGATCTTGTTGAGATTTGGGAGCTAATAATGAACACACAGCCAGGGTGGTTTCCAGATCCTTCGGACCCAAATGTTGAAGTTTTCTTTGATGGGGAGAGTTGGACGGGCGAGAAAAGAGCCAAAACTCAAAATACCGAAAAAACTGACAAGTCCAAAGAGATTTCTTTTTCACTTCCAATCAGCCCAAATTTTTTCAGTAAAAAGCGTATTCTGATTGGTGTAGGAATCTTGGTGTTAGCCATCGCAGGCACCACCTTTGCAAATTTCCAGAGCGAAAAAGCAGCAAAGGAAGCTAGGGTACAGGCAGCAGTCGAACGGGCTGAGAATGAAGCAGCAGAGTTAGCGGCAGAGGCAAAAAGAATTCGAGATGAAAGAGCGGATTACTCTTGGGTTCCTTCGGGATATAGCAAGTTTTCCATGAATAATAATATGGCGTGGAAGAAAATCGGATATGACGCAGCTGATTGTTATGGCGATTGTCTAGGTATGTTGGTTATCTCCCGTGACTATTGTGATTCAATACGTATAGAAGGTAACGTTGTAAGGAACGGAGTTATTCTTGAATCAAATTCAGACTTTGCTTCAGATATTCCCGCAAAAACGCCAACAATCATGAAGATGGCTGGATCTTTCAGCGGAACTGTGCAGTTTACAAAAGCTGAATGCACCTAAAAATCTAAAATCTTTTCCTCTACACGAAAAATAGATTTTGGTTTAAATTTTTGGTCTAGCTAAAGCGTTGCCAACCCCTACCCGTTACTACCCCCGCCTGCGGGTAACTAAATACTGCAATCTCTCACTCAAAATTACTTTCTCTGTTCCTGACCACTCTCTACCAGCAAGATATAGAGAGTGGTCAGGAACATGTAATTTTGTTAGTAGTGGCGGGGGTAGTAACGGGTAGGGGTAAACGTGTGGGTATGGGTATGGCTAGAGGAAGTACAAGAGAGTAGAGGAAGCAGAAAGACAGAGAGATTTTTAGGGTTACGGGCAAATGGCTTGGCTTAGAAGGTTGGCTTAAAGATTGGTAAATTGGCAAAGAAATCGAATGATTTACTAAGTAAATCGATCATAATTGATGCAATTACTAATGAATTTGCCTCATGCTCAGCAG
>BJFZ01000119.1:0-2136 GCA_014190175.1 Actinomycetes bacterium
GCAGTAATGACAGTGCTACCGATCGCGACGATAGTCAAGTCCTTTCCTTCTGTTACCACTCGTGCCTGGCCAATTGGAATGATTCCTGCTTCACCAGTTATAACTTCCCCTCGCTCACCATAGAGCGCCTTATGCTCTAAAACAACAACAGGATCGTTACTTCTGATTGCACTTCTAAGCAAGCCGTACATCGACTGTGGGTTGGAGGGAACAACTAAGCTGAGACCAGAATTTCCGCGAAACCATTGATCTAACATTTGTGAATGTTGACATCCGAAACCTAACCCAGCACCAGCTGCTGCTCTAATTGTTAATGGCACCTGATAGGCCCCTCTTGATAAGTAACGAAAAAATGCTCCTTGTGTGGTGAGTTGATCTAGTGCAACGCCAATGAATTCTACGAACATCATTTCAACAACTGGTCGCATTCCCATCGCCGCTGCTCCTACACCAGCACCGAGAAAAGCCATTTCAGAAATTGGAGTATCAATAACTCGACTTTCGCCAAATTGTTCGATTAATCCTTCTGTTGCTTTGAATGGACCACCAGAGCCAATATCTTCTCCCATCAAGAAAACTGTTGGGTCACTTTCTAATTCATCAGAAAGAGCTTGAATAACAGCTTGACGAGTACGCATTATCGTCATTTAAGATCACCATATCTCTTCGGGTCATTTGGGTGTTCAGCAAGTGGCCAAACTTCAATCTCTAGCCACGGGAAAAATGGCAGACTTGCAATCGCTTGATGTAATTCTGTGGCATCTAACGCACTCCAGATACCTACATTGGATTTTTGGCCAGGCCTACGCCAAATTTTTTTAATCGTGCCGCTATCGGCCAAAACGGATGCCCGCGCGCTCTCCTCCTTAGTCAATTTAGCCAGGAGTTCCTTATCTCCAGTGGCAGGAAAGGTATTCTTTATTAGAACCATAAATTCCATCATGCTCATTCGCCTTTATATTCGCCGAAAGATCGAGAGCTTTGAATCAGCTCTACCCTTACTCCATCTGGATCTATCATGTAAATCGCACGCCCACCTTTATTCGGACCAATGGTTGGAGTGACGGGTGGAGAAACACTCTTTACGCCTTTACTTGTTAATTGTGCATACCAAGCATCAACATCATCAACAAAAAATGCAATATGCGCAATCCCTGGATTGGCATTTCCATGATCAATATCTCTTAGATCTACATTTCCATATTCAAGAAGTTCAAGAAAAACATCTACTCCAGGCATCTTTAAAATAGTGGCATTTAAATTAACTTCTGGGTATCCAGTAAGGACGCCGATGTATTCAGCTTGTGGATTCCAGGAAAAAACTTCTTCAAACCCTAGGAGTTCTTTATAAAACTTGGTAGATGCTTGAAGCGACCTCACAGAAATACCCGTGTGGTGCGCCTTCGTTATCTGCGTCAATTTATACCCCCCTCAGCCGAGCCCTTCGAACTATGCCTAGGCTATGTGACGGAATAACCTTCGTCAACCGATTGATTGAATTTATTTATTCCCAGATCTTAGGGAAGATTCCCGAACTATTAGGGCTGGAGGGGTATCTACAATCAAATGACTGCCGCTTCCTCCACCAATAATTCTGAGCAATAGATCCACTGACTGACTTCCCATTTCTACAGTTGGTAAGTGCACGGTAGATAAAGATGGAGTTAAAAAGTTTGCGATATCACTCTCGTGCATAGCAACTACGCGGACCTGATCTGGGATGGCTACACCCAGCTCGTGTGCTGCTCTTAAGAATCCGATTCCCATCATAATGGTGGAAGCGAATACAGCATCTGGCATGGTCTTCTTGCTCAGAAGCTCAATACCCGCTTTTCTGCCCGCCTCCATACCCCAAGAGTTTTTTTCTACAACTATTTGTTTTAATTTAAGTTTTGAAATAGCGCCTTCGAAACCCTTTCGGCGCCTTTGAGCTGTATCAATATTTGATGGACCAAATATTCCAGCAATTGTCTTTGTACCAAACTGTGCAAGATGCTCAACGGCTAAAGCAGCTCCGAGTTCATCATTAACAGTCACGCTCGATGACACGCCTTTAATGCGTCGATTCACCATGACTACTGATTTGTATTGATCAAGAATTTCTTTCTTTAAGAAGGTGTCAGAAAGTGTGCCAGA
>BJFZ01000119.1:2146-3623 GCA_014190175.1 Actinomycetes bacterium
ATTCACCATTACTACTTATTTGTATTTATCAATAATTTCTTTCTTTAATAAGATGTCATAAAGTGTTCCAGATGCAATTATAAGTCCATCTACCTTACCGCGTTCAAGAATATCAGTAAATATCTTTTCTGAATTTCCTTCTGCATGATCTCCCAGCAGAATGCCATAACCGAGCTCCTTACATCTTTGCTCTACTCCCAAAATGATTGCTGCATACATTGGGTTGGCCATGTCTGGCAGCATCAATCCAATCATCTGAGTTCGAGCGGTCTTGAGCATCCGAGCTGCCGAATTTGCACGGTACCCCAACTCTTCAACTGCATCTAACACTCTCTTACGGGTTGCTGGCGAAGCACTGGCTTTTGGATCTTTGTTGACAATTCTAGAAACTAAGCTGGGATCTACTTTTGCTATTCGCGCAACATCCCGAATCGTTGCACGTGCCTGCTTAAAGTCTGTCGATTTACCATCGTTGGCCATCGTGGGCTCCCACCTAATGTTTAGCCTATTCTTGCACTCTTTAGAATTGTAATATAAGAATGGTCATTATGTACTGGTCCCAATTCGACTGAATCGAGGAGCTTTGAGCGTCATACGATCTATTGCAAAGAATACAATGAGTGAAAAAGCTATTCTAGAAGTCTCTTCTGCGCTTAGAGCTGGACGATTGGTTATCCTCCCTGCAACATCAGGTTATGTCCTTGCTTGTGACGCTAATAATTACTCAGCTATCGAGGACATAAATTTAATAAGAGAGAATAAGGAGCAGTACATACTTTCGATGATTTTCCCATCGATCAAGGCAATGGACAATGAAGTAACGCTCCCAGAGCTTGAGGAAGAGGTTCACGGACTAATTGAATCCGGTCAATTGACTCTAATTCTTAAAAGGGATGCCTCCCTTCGTGTTGTGCATGGGAGTAGAGACGAATTGGTTACAGTAAATATCCCAGCCAGTGAGAACATCAAAAAGCTTCTCCGAGTTTCTGGTCCATGTGTAATTGCCTCAGCATCGAAGATTGGAAGCGGTATCCCCACATCAATTGCCGATATTTCAAATAAAATCAAGTCTAGCTCGGAATATATTTTAGATTCTGGAAAAATTATTGGGAAAGTTTCGAGCGTAATTGATTTTACTTCCCGTACCCCAACCATTTCCCGTATTGGTGCTGTCTCTAAAGAAAAGTTACAGGACTACATTTCAATGATTTAAGAAAAAATATCCTCTGGATCTTCGTTTTTTTGACTCAACACCCAATCAAAATTTACTAGTGTGCCAAAACCTGCAAGCTCCGGAAGCGGCTCCATTAAGCCGTCACTTCCAATCACGGGTTGCTGCAGACTATCTGCGTATGGATCCACACCTGTCCAAGGCACGCCCCACTCGATAGGCAGAAAGTCAAAGCCCCAAGCTCCAAAAACTTGACTGTGCACGTGGGCAAACATGTGGGGTGCAAATTCGACATTGGCAGCTAGG
>BJFZ01000120.1 GCA_014190175.1 Actinomycetes bacterium
AAAAATGCGGGAACTACAGGTGTTGGCCGCCAAGGATTAGTTGAGAATCCATCGGAAGTTATCCGCGAGCGCTTTGAGCGGCGTGACCCAAGATATCGCAGAATTGCCTCTCTAATAATTGACATAAGCGTAGGCCCAGAGATTGCTGTGAAATTAATCGTAGAGAAGTTAAAGGCATAGATAACTATGTTCTTACCTAGAACCTTTGGTAGCACTAGAATGGTGTCCGTAAATGCTGCTGAAATGGAGGCCAAGTGAATTCAATTCATTTCGGCATGATTGGTCTTGGCCGTATGGGCGCCAATATTGTCCGCCGCCTGTCTCAGCACGAAATCTCCTCTGTAGTTTATGACCACTCTCCAGAGGCGATAAAGCAATTAGCTGCTGAAGGATCAATTGCCTCATCAAATTTGCCAGATTTTGTATCCAAACTGACAACTCCGCGCACTGTGTGGATTATGGTTCCATCTTCAGAAGTGAATGCAACTATTGATGAATTATCAAAACTGCTTTCACGCGGCGACACAATAATTGATGGTGGGAATAGCTATTACAAGGATGACTCAGTCCGTGCAACAAAATTGGCTACACATGGAATTAATTTTGTAGATATTGGCACTAGTGGTGGAGTTCATGGGCTCACACGAGGCTATAGCTTGATGATTGGTGGTGAAAAGGAAGTTATCAATAAACTTGAACCAATTCTTAAAGCGCTGTCACCTGGCATTGATTCTGTTGAACGAACAGTAGGGCGAACTGGTGTTCCATCACAGAGCGAATATGGCTATCTCCATTGTGGCCCCCATGGAGCTGGTCACTTTGTGAAGATGATTCACAACGGTATTGAGTACGGGATGATGGCGGCAATTGCAGAAGGACTGGCGATTTTCGAAGCTGCCGATGATATGGCACACCCTTATCAATTTGATATTCCAGAAATAACTCAACTCTGGCGGAGAGGTAGTGTTATAGAGTCTTGGCTTTTGGATTTGACTGCGCAATCACTACAAGAGAGTCCCCAACTTCTTGAGTATTCATCATCTGTGAGTGACAGTGGTGAAGGGCGTTGGGCAGTTGAAGCAGCCCTTGAATCTGGAGTCCCAGCATACGTCTTGAGTGCTGCTTTATATTCACGATTTGCTTCCCGGGATAATGATGAATTTGCTAATCGAGTACTCAGTGCAATGCGGAGTAAATTCGGCGGCCATAAGGCTTAGGTTCATAAATAACGGGATTCTTTCCTTTTTCCCTTGAAGTACTTCAAAAGCTACAAGGTTTTTATCTTCTCACCCGAGAGTCATTTAAGTGCTCGTTTCAACTACTTCAATCGGTAGAGAATTTCACCTGCATTTTCATTAATTAATGTCTCTGAGTCATTTTCATAATCCGAAAGAAAGAACGAAGAAGGATCAAGATATTTCAGGTTCATAGATTCTGTTCTATTCTTCGAGATTCCCGTGGAAAGTGTTACCGTGATTCGGCACTGTTCTCCCTTTGCTGGAGAAAAACTTCCTGCCCCCCTTAGATGCGAGGAATGTGCCATCAAGGTTTTTGAGACTCCTTCAAACTTTTCCATTTGAGATGAGAAGTACTCTCGGCAATGGTACCCAATGTCTTCAAGCTCCTTATGTGTAATTGAAAACTCGTCAATATGGGGAGCAAAGAGAATTACTTCTCCACCATCTTGAATGATTGGTTCCACTTTGTACATACCTTTTGCGGCCGTCCAAATATCTTGATACCTCGATGGAATTATTGAGACCACGCGCTTCATTGGTTTGTCTAGAAATCTAATGTGTTTCTTTGCTGATACTGCTGAGGCATACTCCCAAGCAGTGTGCGGAGACCCAAATGAAATAGATGAAACTGTGCTAGAACCAGTTTCCACTACAAGACAAAGAGCAAGTAGTGGTACTTCTATTTTGCCGGCAGCTAGATTGATCATTTCACGCACTGGGGTAATCCCCAAAGTACCAATAATTTCTGCACTAGAAATTATTGCTCCAAGCCAATGAGAGGAATCAATCATTTCTTGACCAGAAACACCTGGGAACAAGTATTTTGCTCCGCCACTGAAGCCTACAACTTCGTGAGGGAAAACGGGACCAATGATTATGACTAAATCAGATTCCGTGATTAATCTATTGATTGATATTGGAACTTCAGAAGTTATTTCTCCCAATGAGATTTCTGAAATTTCTTCTGCGGTTATTACACCTAGATGTGCAAAAGTTGAAGGGTCCCACCACTCATGATTAAAAACTTTCATCTTCGGATATTTTTGAATAGTTGATTGATTTTCACCCGCCAAAAATTTATCAATTGCTTCAAGAGACATGGGAGCATGTGTACCTAATGCAATCAAGGCAGATAGAGATTTTGCTGTGAGAGATATTGCATCATAAAAAATTGGCAAAATTAACGGTAGGGGACAAGAGCGTGTTTCATCGGGTATAACAAGAGTAACTTTCTTACCATTGAAATCGATAGTCTCTAGAGCCTTAACTATAAACTCTGAAATTTCCTTTTTAGAGAGATCAGTATCAAAAGTTCCAATAAATCCATTTTCTCCGAGTAAGCTTCCCAGTAAATTACTTGGTACTTGTCTTGCAGACATAGGTCAAAATTAGCAGTGATTGCCAATAAGTAGAACAAGTTTGCAATAGAGTCCTTATATGAATTCAGCTAATATTTGGGTAATAGGTCCTATTGCCTGGGATACAGTTCTTTATGTACCCCACATTCCGACCTCTGGAAGATTTGTCCATGCGAGATCTCATCAAGAAAGACCTGGAGGGCAAGGATTCAATGTTGCTTCTGGCATCTGTAGCGCAAACCTTCCAGTTAATCTTGTCGGGTATGTTGGGAGTGATCCAGAAGGATCGAATCTAAAGAAAGCTATCTCAGAAAGTGGCCTTTCAGCTGAGTATATTGAAACTTTTGATACTCCTTCACCGCATGTGACCATTCTTGTTGAAGAATCTGGTGAGAGAACAATGATTGGAATGGAAAAAAACTTACTTACAAAAATATCATCTGCATCGATTCCATTTGCTCCGGGAGACATTGTCGTTTGGCCATTTTGGTTAGACGCATTCTTTCCAATGCTTCAGGAAGTACGAAAGAAATGCACAGTTATCATCGGTTCAAACTCTCTTCAGAGTCAGCATGAATTAACAGGCGATATTTTGGTAGTTTCAAGTAGTGAAGTAGAACATCCTGAAGTAGTAAATAAACTCAAAGCCAAATTTTCTAAAGTTATTATTACAGATGGGGCGAATGGCTCTAAACTCTTTCAAGAGAACAAAGAATTCACAATTTCAGCAATGGAAATCAATGTTGCAGATTCAACTGGTGCCGGAGACTCTTTTCTGGCCGGAGTTGTACTCTCTCAGTATGAGAATAGATCTCCCTCAGATATGCTACGAGTCAGCACTGTTTGGGCGGGGTTAACAACTGCAAATCAACAGTCAAATCCAGTTCTATGGAAATTTGTGTCTCAAGAACTCCACAAAGCTAAGTTTATGAAGTAATCCAACCA
>BJFZ01000121.1:0-826 GCA_014190175.1 Actinomycetes bacterium
GCCTCAGTCAACTGGCTTGCGCGAAATCCGTCCACAAATCGTGGTGATCCATCGATTTCATGGCCGTCAATCGCGCCATAGGTGTCGGCAACAAAGGCGTTGAAGCAATCTTGGTATCCCTGGGGATGGCCGGCCGGCAAGAAGGAGTATTTGTTTGCTCCGGCAGATTCGTCTGTGGCGCCACGCATGTAAGTTTTATTAACTTCTATACCGCCGCGCCATAAAGAATCCGGATTCTCTTGATCAAATACAAATGAGTATTCCGGACCTTCGATAGAAAACCAGAGTTTATTCTTTCGGCCTGCTGATGCTTGATTGAGAACAAGAGATCCTTGAGCACCTTTATCAGTTTGAAAGAGTATGCAGCCACCATCTTCGGTAATTACTGTGGTGTTACTTCCACGTGTTTCAAATATCTTTAATAGCTGTGCGTTGACTCGCACGATTTTGTGGCCAGAGACAAATTCAATTAGGTCACACCAATGCACACCGATGTCGCTAAATGCTCGTGATGGCCCACCGATGGCAGGATTAATGCGCCAGTTAATGGCATCGTTGGATGCCAACCAATCTTGTAAATAGAAGCCATGGATCAGTTTTGGTGATACCCCACTTAATTGAATCTGTGCTCGGGCTTCACGGATTGATGGATAAAAGCGATAGATAAATGGCACGGTAGCAACTACCCCGGCTTCACAAGCTAAATTGGTGAGGCGAAGAGCATCAGCTTTTGATATTGCGAGAGGTTTTTCGCAGATAACGTGTTTACCATTTCGGATCGCTATTTCAGCTAGCTCTGCGTGGAAAACATTAGGTGTGCAGATAT
>BJFZ01000121.1:836-3536 GCA_014190175.1 Actinomycetes bacterium
CTGCGATTTCCGCTTCCTCCAAAGTCACCGCTGAAATGGCATGAACGTGATTACCAGATGCTCTAATGGCGCGGATATGGACCTCTCCAATAAAGCCCATTCCAATAACTCCAGCATTCAGCTGAGGGCCAGTAGAGCTGGCCGGTGTGAAAAGAGAAAAAGAATGGGCACTCATGCAAACCGTATCCTGGTGGGTTTTTTGTAAGGGATATGGCATCCTTGAGCGAGTGGGGTTTGCATACGATCAACTTATGCTTTTTAATACATTAGTCAAGTCTTTTATTACTAATAATTTGCTTTGTTATACAAATGTTATGAAAGAGTCTGCTATTGTTTTGTCCTACAAGCTTAAACACGCTCACAGAGAAGGGCTCAACATTTGAAGGACGCATACGCAGGGGTGAAGTTGTGAGTGAGACTTCTATCGGGCTCGATGAGGCCGAAGCCCTAGCGCGGGTCATAGGAGCCGTTAGGCGTAAGCAAGAAACCTCCCGACCGGAGGTCACCCGCATTACAGGATTTAGCCGCACACTGGTCTCGAAATACATTGACACCACGATTGGACTCAATCTTTTGCAAGAAGGAGCTCTCGGGGTTTCAACAGGTGGACGCGCTCCAAGACTTCTTAAATTCAATGCTGATGCTGGTGCGATTTTGGTTGCTGAATTAGGAGTAAGTGGAATGAGCATTGCTCTTTCTGACTTGCGTGGAAAACTTTCCGAAATTGTTGAGTTGGATAACGATATTGGGTTAGGTCCTGAGAAAGTTTTACTTAAAATTGAAAGCACTTTTAAGAAGATAATTACCAAAACAAAAAAGGAGATCTGGGGAATCGGAATTGGTCTTCCTGGACCTGTTGAGTTTGCAGCTGGAATTCCAATGTCACCACCAATTATGCCTGGGTGGGATCTTTATCCAGTGCGTGAAAGATTATCGAAAATATTCAATGCACCTGTCTGGGTAGATAATGATGTAAACCTCATGGCACTTGGAGAGGTTGCCAAAAATCATGAAAAAAAATATAACGAGCTGATCTACATTAAAATTGGCAGTGGCATTGGAGCTGGAATTCTCACTCACGGTCGTTTACACCGCGGCGCGCAAGGATGTGCTGGGGACATTGGACACATTGCAGTTGCTGGTATTGCAGACGTGATCTGTCGATGTGGCAATGTTAGCTGTCTTGAAGCGGTGGCAGGCGGAATTGCAATAGCACGTGATGCTCTCAGCGCAGTTGAAAATGGAAAGAGTGCATACCTTCGAGATTTCCTTAAAGTGAATAAGAAAATTGAAGCTAGTGATGTTATTCAGGGAGCAAAAAGTGGTGACAAATGGTGCGTAGATGCCATTAATGCAGCTGGGCAACAGGTAGGAAACATTCTGGCAACACTTGTCAATTTCCATAATCCTTCCCTTATCGTCCTTGGTGGTGGTATCAGCAACGCTGGAGACTCATTACTCGCATCCATTCGAGAGACGATTTTTAAGCGCTCGCTACCTCTTGCGACTAGAGATCTAGAAATTCGCATTAGTACAGAATCTGACACAACTGGACTCACTGGTGCGGCCGAAATGGTTATCTCTGAATTATTTTCTCCACCAATTCTAAAGCAGTGGGTAGTAAGTGGAATTCCTGAGTTACCTATTAATTATCAAGATTCAGATACAAATGAGGAGTAAAATGAAATCACTTGTTGTCATTACCGGTGCAAGTTCTGGAATTGGAGCTGCAGCAGCTCGTACATTTAGCCAAGCAGGGCACTCTCTCCTTCTTATTGCACGAAGACTAGATCGTATGGAAAACCTCAAACTTCCTAATTCACTTGCAAAGTCTGTTGATGTTTTAGATTTAGCGGAATTTTGTAAAGCAGTTGCTGAAGCTGAGGAACTTTATGGGTCGACTGATCTTTTAATCAATAATGCTGGATACATGAATTTAGACCACATTGCTCAGCAATCTCCTAATGAGTGGAAAAAACAATTTGAAATTAATTGCGTTGGTTTACTCAATTGCACATCTGTGATATTTCCAGAAATGATTAAACGTAAAACAGGAACTATCATTAACGTAGGGTCTACAGCTGGACGAAATATCTATGACAATCACACCGCCTATAATGGAACTAAATATGCCGTTCATGCAATGTCTGAAGGTCTACGACGAGAAGGCTCTCCTCATAATGTTCGAGTAATTGTTGTGGCACCAGGAATGGTTGATAGTGAATTAACAAGTTGGACATCAAATCAACAAATTTTGGCTGATCGCGAAAGTTATCGTCAAAGTATTGATGGAGCTCTATCTAGCGACGATATTGCCAGAGCCATGTTATTTGCTTATCAACAGCCACAGAATCTTTGTATTTGGGAGTTAGCCCTGGCTCCCACAAAGCAACTTACTTAACAACCACCCTCACCACATCCCCCGCCGTTGCACTGGCCCCTAGCTCCACGTTCACATTCGTTGGTATGCCATTGATCTGGGCGGCTGAGAGAAGAGCTAGCTGTGCTGCGATATCACTCATCCAGTAGAAGGCAGCTGGGCCTGCTCTATCAATGATCTCTTGGGCCTTTGTTAATTGAAGATCATTGAACTTTTCTTCATCATTGTTATTGCACTCAATGATCCATAGGAGATAGTTCTTTATATCTAACGCTATGCCTTTGTTTTCTTGATCAGTTGCTATTAACTCTTTGAGTTCA
>BJFZ01000122.1 GCA_014190175.1 Actinomycetes bacterium
ACAAATAATGCAGCACTTTCATCTGCCAGCAAATCAGCATCTGCTGTGCGCGCAGCGCTTAAAGATGCAGGAATTGCTACTAAAGATATCCGCTCTGCAAACATCTCTGTCTATCCTGAATACAACTGGACACAAGAGACTGGCACAAAGATCACTGGCTACCGCGCATCACAATCATTTGATGTTCTAGTCCGCACAGCATCAAAGGCGGGCACCATCATCGAAGCTGTTGTAAAAGCTGGTGGCGACAATGTCCAACTAGGGGGCGCAATCCCAACAACTCTTAACCCAGCGATAGCAACTGAAGGAGCACGTGCAGCTGCAGTTGCTAATGCAAAATCTAAAGCCTCTTCCTACGCAAAACTTCTAGGAACAAGCATCGGCAAAGTCCTTTTCCTTGAAGAGCAATCTTCACCTATCTACTCATCACCATTTCCAATGGCCAAGGCTGAAGCAGACTCAGCTGTTCAGATCGATCTAGGTGAGCAAGATGTAACAGTGACAATTACTGTTCGTTGGGTGCTCAATTAATAGGTAATTAATCGGTATTTAATGCGGTTTGGTTACCCGCCTTTAGGCGGGTAAGATTGCCAAGCCTTGAAACGTCCCCATCGTCTAGGGGCCTAGGACATCGCCCTTTCACGGCGGTAACACGGGTTCGAATCCCGTTGGGGGCACGCACGAAATGTAGTAACGGCTTTAAGGTGACATAAGAGCCACTTATGTTTATTAGTTTCACTTAAGGCCCGGTAGCGCAGTTGGTTAGCGCGCCGCCCTGTCACGGCGGAGGTCGCGGGTTCAAGTCCCGTCCGGGTCGCAAAGGTTTTGGTGTCGTATGCCATTAGGTAGCCGATATTAAAACCTTGTATGGCTTGGTAGCTCAGTTGGTACGAGCGAACGACTGAAAATCGTTAGGTCGCCGGTTCGATCCCGGCCCAAGCCACGTTATCTTGATTCGAAATCTCGAATATTTCTCATTGTCTCATCAAGAGGATTTTTTCCCTCACGAACATTCTTATACCAATCCATTGTCCACTTAATGCTTTCCTCAAAACTTAACTTATCTTCCCAACCTAATTCAATTCTTGCTTTATTTGAGTTTAGTAGTAAGAAACTCGCTTCATGCGGGTGTTGATTTTCGTCTTTTTCCCAGATTAGTTTTGCTCCCCAGATTTCTCCAGCTATTTCACTAACATCTGCAACCGTTCTGATTTGTGTCTCATCTGGCCCAAAGTTCCAAGAGCCAAACCCCCTACCATCCAAAATTGCATCGACAAGAGTTAAATACCCATTTAAGCAATCAAGGACATGTTGCCAAGGGCGAACCGAATTTGGGGCACGTAACTTTGGTGTTAATCCTAATGAATAAGACTTTACTAAATCAGGGATAAGCCTGTCTGTACATACATCCCCACCTCCGATGACATTTCCTGCTCGAGCAATAGCTGTTGGTGCATTCTCAAAACTTGCAATCCATGACTGTGTGGCAATATCTGCCATGGCTTTAGAAGCGCTGTAAGGGTCATTTCCGCCAAGTGCCTCTCCTTCAGTATATCCCTCCACTTTGTTAAAATTCTTATAAACTTTATCTGTAGTAATGATTAACTGCGCCTGCAACCGACTTACCTGCTGAGAGGCCTTAAGTACGTTTATTGTCCCTATAACATTCGTGTCAAAAGTTGCCATTGGTTCATCGTAAGATTGTCGCACTAGGGATTGTGCGGCCATGTGAATAACAACATCAGGGTTAATAGCTTTAAAATGTTCTTCCAGCTCCGTCGAATTACGGATATCGCAGCGGATGTCATTTTCTAATAGCGTACCGACGTCCGCGGTTTTGAATAGGGCATCAACTTCAGGTTCTAAGGCAATGCCACTTACCTGGTGCTGGCGTTCATGAAGCAGTAAAGAAAGCCAAGCCCCTTTAAAGCCAGTATGTCCCGTAATTAGAAAATGCATAGTATCCTTCAATTCGTCTTAGCTAATTGTACTGACCAAAACAGTTTTGGAGGACGTTCCAATGCAAGTAGTTATTCTTGCTGGAGGACTTGGTACTCGCCTTTCTGAAGAAACGGACTTGATTCCTAAACCGATGGTCAGAGTAGGCAATATGCCCATTCTCCAACACATTATGAATTTTTATTCGGGATTTGGCCATACGGACTTTATCGTTGCTTTAGGTTATAAGGCAGAGGTAATAATCGAATACTTTGAAAAAACAAAAAATCCAAGCTGGGACATTACTCTGGTGGATACCGGACTAAATACTTCTACTGCTGGGCGAATAAAGCAATTAGAAAATATCTTGGCTGATGAATTTATGCTTACTTATGGGGATGGACTCTCAGACTTAGATTTAAACCTCTTGCTCGATCACCACAGGCGCTTTGGGAAATTAGCAACTGTAACGGCAGTTAGGCCACCTGCTAGGTTTGGAACAATTCAAATTTCAAACGGTTTAGTCACAAAATTTGCAGAGAAGGATCCGCAAGATGCCGGATGGATTAATGGGGGATTTTTTTGCCTAAGTAAGAAAGTTTGCACTTTTATTTCAGATGCCACTACTTCATTTGAGAGTGAACCTCTAAGGCACCTTGTTGCACTAGAAGAATTGACAGCATTTGAACACAAGGGTTGGTGGCACCCAATGGATACTCTCCGAGACAAAAGAGAACTCGAATCACTTTGGAAGAAGGGTGAAGCTCCATGGCTAAGGCAGTAACAACTTCACTACCTTATATGAAAGGCCGTGGAAGAGATTTCTGTCGAGGCTGTCATGGTGTTAATTTATTTACTGGGATTGATCTCGGGGATGTACCACTAGCAAATGAATTTTTGCAAGAAAATGAAATAGACTTTAAAACTTATCCTTTGGAACTACGAGTTTGCTCAGATTGTGGATTGGGTCAAGTTGAAGATGTAACAACTCCAAATGTTATATTCCGAAACTACAGATATTTATCCTCAATTAGCTCAACGTTTCTAGATCATGCAGAATTGTTTGTTAAAGACGTTCTTGAAGAAAATTGTAACTCCTCAAGATTGGGTACTAGAGATCGCAAGTAATGACGGATACCTTTTAAAGAATTTCATGAGGCATGGGGTTGAAGTTATAGGAATTGAACCCGCAATAAATATCGCAAACATTTCCAAGGATTTAGGAATCAATACCATTTCAGAATTTTTCTCAAGCGAGTTAGCAAGAAATATTCAATCTAAGTATGGATATCCAAAACTAATTATTGCCAATAACGTAATGGCTCATGTGCCAGATTTAGATGACTTTATACTTGGCTTATCTATACTGACCGGCCCAAACACCTTGATAAGTGTGGAAAATCCTTCAATAATGAATGTACTAACTGGAAAGCAGTTCGACACTATCTATCATGAGCACTACTCATACCTATCAGGAACATCACTTTCAATACTCAC
>BJFZ01000123.1 GCA_014190175.1 Actinomycetes bacterium
TATGGCAAGCAAATGCGTGCAGAATTTATTGCAGGTCGAGTTGGGCTCACTTTTACCCCAGAACACCAGATTCCTACCTGTCTTGCAATTGTTTCGATCGCCCTGGATGGTGGTGCAACTTATAAATTTAAGATTGATGGAACGGCAACTTTTGCGTTTGCTACAGAAAATTTGCCAGACCCAAAAGTAATGAAACCTGATGCAATTTATATTGGGACTTTGGCAACGATTATTGAACCAGGCGCAAGCATCTTAAAAGATTGGGTACTTAAAGCCAAAAATTATGCACCGATTATTTATGATCCAAACATTAGATCATCAGTTATCTCGGATAGAAGTAGATATCAGGAAGTTGTTAAAAACTGGGTCGCGCTTTCAAATGTAGTAAAAGCGAGTGAGGATGATCTTGCTTGGCTATATCCAGATTCTGACCCATTAGAAATTGCACGTGGTTGGGTTTCTATAGGCGTACAACTAGTTGTGATAACTAAAGGCGAAAACGGAATAGTGGGAGTCACTAAAAATCAAGAGGTTTCAATTCCAGGTGTAAAGGTCGACGTAATAGATACGGTGGGCGCTGGCGATACGGTTGGAGCAGTGCTAGTTGAGGCTCTAGTTGAATTTGGACTAGAAAAGTTAACTAGCGAATTACTTTCACACACATTGCATAGAGCAGCGCTGGCCGCTGCAATTACTTGTTCACGAGCGGGAGCAAATCCACCAACTAAAGCTGAATTACTTTAAAAATAACAACTTAGTTTCAGTTTTTACGAGGGTGATATCAATTGAATAATTCTCGATAACAGATTGCAGCGCGCCCTCAGAAACCTTTTGGTAATCACTACTTGAATTCAAGATCTCGGCTATCGAATTTCCACAGGAAATTTCATTTGAAATATCTACTAGATAACCATTAAGACCATTTTGAATCACCGCAACATTACCTGCCGCATTTGAGACTATAGCTGGGATTCCAGCACCCAGTGCTTCTAACAATGCAAAGGACATTCCTTCATAAGTTGATAAGAGTGCAAAATATTTTGCTTTGGCAACCTGCTCACTTACTTTCTCTTGGGCTAGAGCACCAGTAAAAGTAACTTGAGCCTTTAGTTTTTTTGCCAAACTTCGTAATTTAGAATTTTCAGGCCCATCTCCAATAACACATAACTTTAAATTCTTATTTGCAGCGATACGGATTAATAAATCAACATTTTTCCATGGAACTAATCTTGAGACAGTAACTAAATCAAACTCCTTGGGTTGATTTGTTATTCCCATGACTTGCACACCGTTTGGAATGACAGAGACCGCCTTAGAGACTCCCCACTGTTCTACAAAGCCGGCTAACTGCTGGCTAGGAGTGATAATTTCAGTAAAGCCATTTAGGGCGAACCTAAGTAATTTTCTTTGAAATCCGCCACTTTCCGAATTATTAAAAGCCTCAATGCTCAAAGTGGTTTTTCCTGAATTTCGTGATCTTTCCCAAACCGAGTCGCCAACAATTTTTCCTAATGTGGGGGTCCTTGTTAAACGAACCGCAATCCCAGTTTCTTCGTAAAGGCCATTTGAAAAGATAAAATCGTTTCTTAATCCACTCTTGAAAATATGGAATGTAGTTATGATCATACGGATTGGTCTTGGTAGTGATCTTTTAATGAATTTAACTGGATACTGAAATTCGCTTTTATCTCTTTTTTTATCAGTGAGAGTTATTACTTCCACTTTATGTCCTTGTGAAATCAAGTGCGTTGCAAATTGCGGCATAAATTTAGCTGGACCGCCATCATCTGGAGGAAAAATTCCAGATATCAGCAATATCTTCACTAGACCGTCGTCTCAGTCCAACTTGGTAAGAGTGAACTAACTTGGGGATCTTGAGCCCATTTAATTACTTCGCTCATGCCTACTTCGAGAGAGGTTGGTACATTTTTACCGATCAAGGAATGAAGATACGTTGCATCAGCAAAAGTGCGTTCAACATCACTTGGGTGCTTGGCGCTTTTATTTGATTGCAACTCATTTCCTAATTGAGTTTCAGCAATATTAATCATCTCAGCAAGAGTACGTGGAATGCCCCCGCCAGTATTAACAATATCGTGATACTCAGCAGGTCTCGAAGCAAGTTCCTCGTGCAAAGCAATAATTGCTTTTACAGTGTCATCTACATATGAAAAATCTCGCAGTGCATCACCATCACCAAATAAGTTAAATGGTTTTCCAGAAATTAAATTTGCGGCAATTCTAAAATAAGCCATATCAGGTCGACCCCAAGATCCATAAACAGTAAAAAATCTCAAGCCACGTGCCTTCATCTTTGATTTGCGAATAATCGTTGGAGCCATACTCTCATTTGCTAATTTAGTGGCCCCATAAAAACTAATTGGTTTTATATCTGTAAAACTTTCGGAAAACGGGGCTTTAGGATAATTTCCATAAACACTGGATGATGAGGCATAAGTAATTCGATCGATTTCATTTTTTAATCCCCAAGTAAAAATGTTTAAATAGGCATCAATATTTGCAGAAATGTATTGCCCATAGCGTTCTACTGGAAGTCTGATTCCGGGCTGTGCAGCTAAATGGATGATAGAAGAAATATTTTTACCTGACAAAGTTTTTTCAAGCGCCACAGAATCTGAAATATCACATTTTTCTACTTTGACACCAAGAGGGGATAGCAGATCTGCAACACGGAGATCCTTTAACTCTGTTGAGTAATAATTTGAAAATGAATCTATAGCCACAATCTCTTCGCCGGCTAATTTAAGAGCTCGGGCCGTGTGGGCACCGATAAATCCAGCAGCTCCGGTGATCAAAATCGACGGTTTCATATGTCAATGATACTGGGGGGATCTTTAAGAAAATCAGAGAATTGCAGGCCCTTAAGCATAAGATTGCCACATGAGCATAATGAAGATAGTGGGCGAGCAAATTACTGTTGAAGTTGATCTTGATCATGGTGCACGGTTGTCATCGGTGAAATGGAACGGGACAGAGTTTGCGATCCAAAGACGTGAAGGTTGGTTGTCGTGGGGTTGGTATCCGATGGCACCTTGGGCTGGGCGAATATTAGATGGAAAGATGAAGGCAAGTGATGGAAGTATTTTGCAATTGAAAACTGACGTCTTGCCACCACATGCTATTCATGGATTAGCTTTTGATAAACCGTGGCGCGAGATTGCACCAGGAGTCGCATCTATTGATTTAGTTACACCATATGAAGGTGCACGAGTTGAGCAAAAAGTAGTTGTAGATGGAGATTCATTTACATACGAACTTTCATACATCGCAAATGGAGTAGATCTTCCAGCGTGGGTGGGATTGCACACTTGGTTTCCAAGAACAATAAACGGATCACCAGAGGCCGAGATTGATTTTCGTCCTGAGAAGATGCTTGATGTAACACCAAC
>BJFZ01000124.1 GCA_014190175.1 Actinomycetes bacterium
ACACTAGAAGTTGAGATTGCCGAAACTCTCAAAGGTACGGGCCAACAATTAGATATTCCAATTGGAACAATGATTGAAACGCCAAGAGCGGCTATCACTGCAACTCGACTAGGAGATTATGCAGATTTCTTCTCATTCGGAACTAATGATCTAACTCAATTAACTTGGGCTTTTAGTCGCGATGATGTGGAATCCACCTTCTTACCAAGATACCTAGATCTTGAATTATTACCGTTTAATCCATTTGAGTCCCTTGATCAAGATGGAGTTGGCCTTTTGGTCAAGATCGCATCTGAACAAGCCCGGGCTTTACGTCCCGATTTTAAATTAGGTGTGTGCGGTGAGCATGGCGGAGATCCACGGAGTATTCACTTCTTCCACGGATTAGGTTTAGATTATGTATCTTGCTCGCCATTCCGAGTTCCGGTCGCAAGATTGGAATCAGGTCGCGCCCAAGTTGTTAGTTCTTCAACTTCAAGCACCGCTTGATTTAATTAGAAGTTAAGGAAGAGGTAAAGCCTGTGTCACGCCATAGTGAGTTGGTAAAAATCGAACGGACTGGTCTTGAAGTAACCAAACTCTCGCTAGGAACAGCTCCGCTAGGTGGATTATTTACCTCTGTTCCAGAAGCAGATTCTGACGGAGTTATTGCCGCAGCATTTGATGCAAATATTAATTTCTTTGATACCGCACCGCTTTATGGTTCAGGACGAGCAGAGGTTCGATTAGGCCGTGGTTTGAATGCAGCAAAGCGTCCCTATGTTCTATCTACAAAAGTCGGACGTGTTTTAAATCCGGTTTCAGGAGTATCTAACGCTGGCGGTTTGGCAGGTTTTGCTGACGCAGATACTTCAGTAGAGCCAGTATTTGATTACTCAAGAGCTGGCGTACTTAGATCATTTGAGGAAAGTTTAAAACGACTAAATGTTGACAGAATTGATGTTGCACTGATTCATGATGCAGATGATCGAATAGATGAAGCAATCAAGTATGCCTACCCCGCGTTAGAAGAAATGCGCGCAGAGGGAATGGTAAGTACTATCGGAGTCGGAATGAATTTCTGTGCACCTACTATTAAAGCGGTAGTTGAAACTGATATCGATATCGTATTAATTGCCGGAAGATACTCCTTGCTAGATCAATCATCACAGGAGCAACTCTTTAAAGAGACAATGAAACGAAAAGTTTCAGTAATGATTGGCGGCGTTTACAACTCAGGAATTTTGGCTAATCCAGTAGTCGGTGCCACTTTTCATTACGCTCCAGCGCCAGATGAAATAATTGCCAAAGCCCAAAAAATCAGAGATTTACTGGCAACTTTTAATGTCTCTCTAACTGCCGCGGCCATTCAATTCCCATTACGTCATCCAGCGGTCACCACAGTTCTTACTGGTTCGCGCAGTCCTAAAGAGCTACTGGCAAATATCGCAGATTTCGATTCCGAAGTACCGGCCGAGGCTTGGGCCGCATTAGAGAAGGCTGGCTTGATCCCGCCTCTTGACTGAAAAATCGTTTTCCCATAATCTCTGGCCATGTCTTTACGGCCTGCTGAGCATAAATTAACCGGAATGACTTGGGAGCATGTACGCGGACATGGCTGTTTAGTGGCAGCTGATCCTTTTTTACAGAGCAACTTAGGCATAACGGTAGATTGGACCGCACGATCCCTGCTGGCTTTCGGTGATCAGAAAATAGAAGAGTTCTACCGAGATTTCGATTTAATGGTCATCGATTACCCACATATTCCAGATGCGGTTGCTGCAGGAACAGTTTTACCTTTTGAAGATTTTGTATCAGCAGCTGATTTAGATCAACTTGCTCAAGAAAGTGTAGGCGGATCACATCACTCCTATTTGTTTAGAAATAAACATTGGGCGTTGGCATTAGATGCCGCATCACAAGTAAGTGCTTACCGTCCTGATCGAGCAGATAGTGCGCCCCTAACTTGGGATGATGCGAAAGAGATTGGCAAAACGGGTAAATTACTTTGGCCTTACAAACCAGTAGATGCATTCAGCACCTTTGCAACTTTATGCGCGCAATTAGGCGCACCTCTTGCTGGGGGTATTGCTAGTGGTAAAGATTTCATAGATAACCAGATTGCAGCAGAGGCGTTGGAGTTAATGATTGAATTCACACATCTCGTTCCAGATTTTTGTGCAACATTTAATCCAATTGATACAGCAGAAGCGCTCGCCGACGATGGACCCTACAGTCACGCACTCGCACTTTATGGATATACAAATTATGGAAGAGTTGGATTCCGCAAAAATTTACTTTCTTACGATGATATTCCATCATTCGACGGACAAGCTAGTGGTGCCTGTTTAGGTGGAACTGGAATTGCAGTTTCTAGCGCGACTAAAAATCCTGAAGCAGCTTTTAAAGCAGCGCTAACGTTGGCTAAAGGTGATGTGCAATCAACTGTTTATACAAGAGCAGGTGGGCAGCCTGGAAATTTACGGGCTTGGAAGAGCCGTGAATGTAATGAGATAACAAATTACTTTTTTAGAAATACTTTACGAACCCTTGAGCGAGCATGGATCAGGCCGCCTGTGATTGGTTGGCCCGATATTCAAATGGAGATTTCGAAGATTGTTCACCCTTCTTTAGTAGCAAAGAAATTAACCGGAAAGGAAGTTGGTTTAATTGCTGAACTTTATGACCGACATGCGGTGATCGAATGAAATTTTCAGAGTATAAAATCGGATCGACTCGTAAAAGTTTCTCTCGAACAATCACAGAAGCCGACATCGTCACTCACGCTGGCCAGACTGGTGATTTCTACCCTCATCATATGGATGCCGAATGGTGTGCGACCCAACCTTTTGGAAAGCGAATGGCTCATGGAACATTAATTCTTTCCGTAGGAATTGGAATGACGGCTGGTGAAATAAATCCAGAAGCTATGAGTTACGGATATGAAAAAGTTAGATTTATAAAGCCAGTATTTATTGGAGACACCATCACAGTAACTTCTGAAATTATTGGCTCTCGTGATCACCCAAAGAAAAATGATCAATTTGGTTTTATTGACGAAAAAGTGACAATTACTAATCAAAAAAACGAAGTAGTGCTCTCACTATTTAAAATCTACATAGTAAACCGATGACTGCAGAGAGGAACAGAAAATGAGCAATAATTCACAAATGATCGACACACACCAGCATCTTTGGATTATTAGTGAAAGAGAGTATTCCTGGCTCAAGCCGGAGTACGGAGTAATTTATGACGATTTTGGACCTGAGTTAATAGAGCCACAACTTGCCCCGGCTGGTGTAACTGGAACAGTCATGGTCCAATCAGCAGATACTTATGCAGATACTTTCTACATGTTAGATGTCGCAGCAAAAC
>BJFZ01000125.1 GCA_014190175.1 Actinomycetes bacterium
TAATTACGAATTTATATATTAATGAGATTGCCGATGCTCTTGAAAAACTAGCCAATAATGCTGGTTTGCGGGCCTCCATGGGGACGGCTGCCAAAGAGTTCACACTGGCCAACTTCGGGGTTAAACGCTTAGTGAATGACCATGAAGAGCTGTACAAGAGGCTTCTTGCTAGTCGAGCCAAGTCCTAGCCCAGAGCTCTAACATCAATATCGGCCAGATTATACTGTCTTTGTCTTCCCCAGCCATGTGAATATCAATAACCTTCTTTACCTCTATTGGATTTAGCCAGCCACGCTGTGTTGCAGTTGTGTCGGTAAGAGTGTCTATAACCATTTCCTTCATTCCAGTTCGCAGCCAATCAGCACGTGGAATTCCAAAACCCATCTTGGGGCGATCGATGAGGTTTGCCGGGACCAATGAACGGGCTACATCCTTAAGGATGTGTTTAGTTTCAAAGCCTTTGATTTTGTATTTGCGCGGAAGAGAAACGCCCCATTCAACAACGTTAACATCTAACATCGGTGATCTGAGTTCAAGGCTATTGGCCATTGTTGCGATATCTACTTTTACTAGCAGATCCCCTGGAAGATATGCATCAAAGTCAGATCGAATCATGCGATCAAATGATGATATTTGCCCATGATTAAATTGATTTATATATGCAGTTTCAGCGGTTTTGGTTTGGAAATTTGGGTTAAGTAGTGTCAATAATTCATGGGGCTGGGTCAAAGATAAAATTGAACTATATCTAGCGGCTAATGAGGGCTTTGCCGAGAGTTGGCTCCCAACTCGATTAATTTTTCGAGTATTGCCAAATGACTGTTTGCCAGCAACATTCAATCCGGAGCGCGCAAACTCAAGAAAGGGATTAAGTTTTTGCAGAACTGGTGTTGCTAAATAGCGATCGTAGCCACCAAAGACTTCGTCTCCACCGTCGCCGCCGAGGGCAACTATGAGTTTTTCTCGTGCGAATTTGGCCAATAAATACGTTGGCACGACTGATGAATCGGCGAAGGGCTGGTCTAATACATGGGAGATTTTCTCAACAACTAAAGCTGGGTCGGGATTGAGGATCTCTTCATGGTGGTCGGTGCCTAAATAGTTGGCCACCTGCTTGGCGTGGTGGGCCTCATTAAATTGCGCGCTATGGAACCCGATTGAGTACGTTTGAACTTTCTCACTCATTAGCTTGGACATGTAAGCCGTAACTATTGTGGAGTCGTAGCCACCGCTGAGGAATGATCCGAGGGGGCGCTCTGATATTAGGCGGCGCGAGACCGATTCTTCAATGAGTTTCTTGGTTGTCTCAAGCGCATCTTCGTAGGAGACATTGACTTTTGTATCAAAGTCTGGAATCCAATATGTAGAGGTAGTCGTCTTGCCCTCACGCCACGTCAGAGCTGATGCCGGAGGGAGTTGACCGATTTCATTAAAGGCGGAGTTTGGGGCGTTGATGTATCCATACTGCATGACTTCTGCAACCATGTTGGTACGCAGTGTGCGATCCGGACGGGCCAACATTAAGGCGCGAACTTCGGATGCGAAAAACAATGTGCCATCGTTTAACTGAGAGATCCATAAAGGTTTCTTTCCCATTCGATCGCGAATTAGGTGAAGTGAGTTATCACGGGCATCGTGTATTGCGATTGCAAACATCCCATTGAGTTTGCCAATGAAATCTAAACCAAACTTTAGATAGAGATTAATAATGACTTCGGATTCACTTGAAGTTCGGCAGTGGATTCCGCATTGTTCTAACTCATGTCGTAGTTCTCGATAATTGTAGATTTCACCATTAAAGACCATGTTTATCTGTTCGGTCGCATCGGATGCGGGCTGTTTTCCTGCAGCGATTTCAACAATAGCTAAGCGGCCCATTCCAAGGCCAATTCCGTTATTTACATAGGTGCCGCTGTCATCTGGTCCGCGGTGTTGCAGGGATATAAGTTGAGCATCAAGAAGTTGTTTGCTTGGGGCGCTAGGGCCTATACCACCGGTGATTCCACACATATAGGCAGTATTTAATCTACGGTCGCAGGGCCGTTTGCAACGCTTTGTCCAAATTCTTTAAGCCAGTCAACTGTTTCAGCGAGGGCGGCTTCAAATGGTTTTGGTCGAACGCTTGGAAAGAGTTTTTTTAGCAGTACCGGATCATTTTGTGACTCTTTAACATCACCTAAGCGCTCGGCTTTGTAGTTGACTTGTAAATCTGGAAAATGTTTTCTTAACATCTCGATGGTGTCATTGAGGAAAATTCGGTTGCCGTAAGCCAAATTCATTGCGCCTTCGGTCATAACCTTTTCCTTCATCGCCGTCATCGCAATATCTAAAACTGTATCAACATAGGTAAAGTCACGGGAGGCAGTTCCGTCTCCATAGACGTCTATCGGATCACTTTGCATTGCAAGCCAGATCCATTTTGGTAAGACTGCAGCATACTCGTGATCGGGGCGTTGGCGCGGGCCGAAGACGTTAAAGAAGCGCAAGAGCGTTGTCGGCACACTATAAGCCGCGGCATATGCCTGAACATAACTCTCGGCCGATAACTTACTTGCCGCATAGGGCGTCATTGGACCCAGCCACATTGACTCATCTTTTGGCAGGTGCATATTGCGACCGTAGACCGATGATGATGATGAGAAGATGACGTGTGCCCCGTTTTCGCGGGCCGCCTCTAAAACATTGAGCGTGCCCGTTGCATTTACTTCGTGAGTTGCAACGGGGTTCTTAATCGAACGTGGGACTGAGCCACGGGCAGCTAAATGAAAAATCGTCTCGCATCCTTTAAGCGCATTACTGAGCGCCTTTGGATCTGTAATTGATACTTGGTGGAAGGTTGATTTTTCTTGATTCACATTTGAAAGAAGGCCGGTCGACAGGTCATCTACGACAACGACCTCGTAGCCTTCAGATATCAAGCGGTGAGTTAAATTAGAGCCTATAAAGCCCGCCCCACCAGTTACTGCAACCTTTGCCATGCGGGCAATTCTAAGGGGTGTATTGACTTATACCTGGACGGGATTCTACAGAAATAAGCCGTGACAATGCTCTGCCCTCTAATATACCTAGTGCAAGCGCTGTGAAGCGCGAGTCCGAATTAAAACCCAAGGAGCGACAGTGAACCAGCGAGAAAAGGACGAGAACCTCGACCAAAACGTCATCGACGGCTTTGGTCATGAATGGGCGGCCTTTGATTACACCGAAACTGAAACTGCCGAGGCGCTAGATGCTCAGTTTATAGCTTACTGCGCCCCGATTGATTTAGCCCAGTTTGATCCGCTTACTTCAGTTGCGGCAGATTTTGGCGCAGGAAGCGGCCGTTGGAGTTCGCGCTTAGCCC
>BJFZ01000126.1 GCA_014190175.1 Actinomycetes bacterium
GAACTGATTCGTTCTGAGGCTATCTTGCGAGAGATTGCTGGTAGAGAATTGACTGGTGCTGTGATGGTTGGCGCAACTCCATTGAATATCGCATTGAATGGGATCTTGGAGGTCGCGGGTAAGGCACATAGGATTTCAGATTCCGCATTGAAGTTTGGTAGTGCTGATTGCCCTATCGAATTAGCAATTAGCTTCGCCAAAGCCCGGATTGACCTGGACAACCTTTGGTGTCGTTTGTCTCAGAACGCATCGAAGCCCGTCAACCCTTGGAGTTCTTTGAAACCTGTTCATTATGGATTGGTAGAATTGATCCGAATTGCCAAGAAAGAAGCAGAATTCTCTTTAAGTTGGTTCCTAAAATGCGTAGAGATTAGTGTGGAAGGTAGCACTCCTACCCAAATTGGAGATGCTCTTAGGAATAACGTAGATGCTAATGACTTAGTTGTGGGCTTGGAAAGTTCACCCGAGGTCAAAAGAATCCTTGGTTATGTCTTTCAGGGTATAGAAACCAATCTAGACGCTTTAGCGATAACCCATAAATGGGGAGCAGAAGTTTCAGCAATTGAGTTTCCGAAAAGTATCCAACAGAAGATTCTTTCATCCGAAGCTGCGAATTACGTGAGTAAAGGTGCGGAGCTATCACGTATTGCAGATGACGCCTATAAGGCTACACGTTCTGAACTTGATAAACTAAAGGAATTCGGTGAATTTTCTTGGGCACAATGGCAACAAAATTATCGTGGCGTAGACGGTAGGATTCTGCCATCGGAGATTTCAGACCGCTTAGATGGACCAGCGAGCGATCCTGACTCAGTACTTGAATGGGCTAGATACCTAGTTATCAGATCATCTGTAAATACTGATGGATTGGAGGCTTTTGTTGATGCCTTGGAAGAGCTGTCAATACCGGCAACTGAGCTAACAGATGCTTTTGAGCTATCTGCATACCAAGCCATCGGTAGAGAGTTGTATAGGAACTATCCTGAATTTGGGAAATTCGATGGTTCAAGTCACGAGAACGCCAGAGCCAAGTATCGTGAATTAGATCGAGAGATTATTTCGTTGACAGGTAAAAATCTAGCTTACCAGATCGCATCTTATGAAAATGCGCCTGAAGGAAACAGAGGGATAACGGTAGGCGAATATACGGAGATGAATTTACTCCGTAAAGAGATGAGCAAGCAGAGGCGCCATATACCTATTAGGCAGCTCTTAAAGCGTGCTGGTAACTCGCTCCAACAGTGGAAGCCATGTTTTATGATGGGCCCACTCTCTGTTGCTCAGTATCTCGAGCAAGGAACCCTACAATTTGACTTGGTGGTAATGGATGAGGCGTCACAGCTAAAGCCAGAAGAGGCGATTGGCGCTATTGTCAGAGGCTCGCAATTAATTGTCGTTGGGGACCCAAAGCAGCTCCCCCCAACAAGTTTTTTTGATCGAAGGAGTGATTCTGACGATGAAGATGAAGATGATGCTCCTGCAGTCCTCACGGGCACTGAAAGCATTTTAGATATCTGCCAGCAACTCTTTACCCCTGTGAGAAGCCTCAGATGGCACTACAGATCGCACCATGAGTCATTGATTGCCTTCTCTAACCACCATTTCTACAAGAATCTGATTGTGTTCCCTTCGCCGCACGGGCAGAACAGCGATTATGGGGTCAAATTTAAATACATCAAGAATGGCGTCTACCTGGATCGTCAAAACCTTCAAGAAGCGCAAAGAGTTGTAGATGCGGTTCTAGAGCATATTCTCAAACGTCCCGATTTATCGTTAGGTGTGGTAACTCTGAACCGAACGCAGCGGGAGTTGATCGAGGAGTTGCTAGATGAGAAGCTCAAATCTTTTGATAATGCAGATGAGTATCTTCTCCACTGGGAGGAGCAGGGGTATCCATTCTTTATTAAGAATCTCGAAAATGTCCAAGGCGACGAGCGTGATGTTATTTTCATTTCAACAACTTTCGGTAAAGCACCCGGTACTGACAAGATTCGACAAAACTTCGGCCCGATAAGCCAACCTGACGGTTGGCGTCGCCTTAATGTCCTGTTTACTCGTGCCAAAAACAAGGTTGAGCTTTATTCGTCTATGATGGCAGAAGACATTATTGTTGACGAAAGAACACCACTTGGAACGAAAGCGCTTAAGGAATACCTCGATTTTGCCCGCCGTGGAATTTTGGCTTCTACTGATATAACAGGCAGGGAACCTGATAGCGATTTTGAAATATCTGTAGCTGATGTTGTTAAGGGTCTAGGCTACCAAGTGCAGCCGCAGCTTGGAGTGGCGGGATTCTTTATTGATATGGCTGTGCGCAACCCTGATAGAACTGGAGAGTATTTGGCAGCAATTGAATGTGATGGCGCTACATATCACAGTGGATTCTCCGTCAGGGACCGTGATCGTATTAGACAAGATATTTTGGAAGCGCTAGGTTGGAAAGATAAAATTTATAGAATATGGTCTACAGACTGGTTCTATAACCCACGAGGTGAGATCGAAAAGCTCACTGAGTTTCTGCATACACGCAGGTTGAATTCAAGCATTGAAACTGATGAGCTTGATTCTGATGACACTTCATATCCCATTGGCGACATGCCGATTGAAGTCGATGTCGGCGCTTTTGAATCTGAAATTCAAGTATTTGACGACAATTTCTATGTGGAAGTTGGGGATAGGGTCACCTATCATTTTAACGATGATTCTGACCACAAATATACTGTGATGATTGTCGATAGTGAAAGCAATCCTAAGCTCATGCTGATCAATGAGAATTCTCCCCTGGCGCAGGCTCTGTTGGGGCTCTGCGTTGGTGAAGACTCTCTATTCGAGATCCCTGGGCAGGATTGTCGCTCGATAGAGGTGATTAAGATTTTACGTCAGAATTCAGTGTCCTGATCTGAGTACGGGTGATTTCACATGTCAGATTCCATATCTTCCCACTTCATTTCACACTTAATTAAAAAGACACAATTTCTGATTGTAAATTCACTGATCGCCATTCACCCCTCTATTAAAGTGTTAACTTGAGAAAATGTCATATTAGTATTTGTGGTGTCTATTTCTTGTCAGAGCCAACAAGAGTTGCAGTCTTTGGGTCATATACAAAATTAGTAATTGATCCATCTCTAATCCGTTTAACAGCTTCATCAATAACCTGCAGTGGAACTAGAAACCACTCTTTTGGTTTAACGGGATGTCCGAATCGGTCGTGGATTACAAGGTCAAGTTGAGCTGGTGCAAACAGCCGATGGAAGAGGTTTTCTAGTTTCGTTCGATTAATGCCAAAGAGTTTGTAACTTGCAA
>BJFZ01000127.1 GCA_014190175.1 Actinomycetes bacterium
CTCAACACAATCATGGAAACATTTCGCTGCTCCAAAGCCAACTCACCGTGCAGATATTGCATTAAATGCTGAAGACGATGGTTCAATACCTTTGACATTGCCTAATAACGGTGGTTTTTCGAGAGAATCGACATTGGTTGGTGCCGCTATGGGTATTTTGCCGCAGATTTTGGTTGAGAAATTTCCTCATAAACGAGGTAATCATCCCCTTGCATCCTTTTCTGCCACTGGATCGCGTGCGGATTTTCTAACTTCTACACAAACACCAGATCTTCCATTCGCCCCCATAGAGCAACTTATCGCCGATAAAGGGAAAATTCTCCTTTTCGGTACCGACCTGACCTCTGCAACTGCGCTCCACTGCGCCGAACAACGCGCTGGACTTTCGATGCTAACTCGGTGGGCACTTCTTTCCAATGGTTCGGTCCAAGAGTGTGTTGTGAGTGGATGTTCGCTTGGATTCGAGAAACTTTCTAGTCTTCTCAGCCCAATCGAGACAACTTATGTCTGCGGAACAAGTAATTGGCGAATCTACGACGCCGAAGAACTTGTTTCAGCTGCGACTGAAATCTTCCGCCAAACGCCAATAATAGGTAAATGTGATGATCAAACTTGTAAGCGTTGTGAAACGCGAAATATATTTGGAAAGTCGACCAGTGACTCGCGTTGATTGCATTGTAGACTTTCATCATGAGTGATAAGCAAGACCGCCAAATAGTAGATATCCATTCTCATATTTACTGGTATCCAGACCATCTAAGCCTTGAATTAGTTACAGAAGCTCTTGAAGCCAAAAAGGTGAAAATACAAACAAGTGGCGGACTAGCACATGCTGATTCTCTGGATTTACATTCAAATGATGCTCTCCCAGATGAGCATTTTAAAATGCTAAAAACGGCTTCAAAAATAATAGTCTTTGGAATCCAAGCTGAACAAACGGGATTCAATACCCCTAATGAAGTTATTGCCGAGTATGTAAAAAGAGATCCCGCCCGCCTTGAAGGATGGGCATCTATCAATCCAACTCGTGAAGATGCATTAGAAAAATTTCAGTATGCCGTAGACGTTCTTGGCTTAAAAGGACTAAAAGTCGGGCCCACCTACCAGCACTTCGACCCATCAGATTCGAAGTATTGGACTCTTTTCACGGAGTGTGAACGAAGAAACCTCCCCGTGATGATCCACATGGGCACGACTTATCCTAGCGCTGCCAAAATTGCACTATCTCAACCCCTTCTCTTAGAACCATTGATTATGGCCCACCCAAACCTGAGAATGATCATTGCTCACCTTGGCCATCCTTGGGAAAGTGACACAATCGCACTAATTAGAAAATCACCCAATATTTTTTCTGATATCTCAGCACTGCACTTTAGGCCTTGGCGTTTTTATCAAGCGCTAATTACGGCAGTTGAATATGGAGTGACACATAAACTCTTACTCGGATCTGATTTTGCAAATAGCACTATTGACGATGCGATAAAAGGATTGCGCAATGTTAACTCAATTCTCGAAGGGACTAAACTCCCCCAAATTCCAGAATATGTGATAGATAATATTATTTACGAAAACTGGAAGCGTTTTTTTAATGGAAAACTCAATTGATTAAAATTGCAATCATTGGTTTTGGTGATATTGCCCAGAATGAGCACTTACCTGCAATTCAAAATTCTTCCGATTTTTCATTAGTTGCCATTGTCGAGAAGAATGTTGAACGTCATGATGAAATTGGCAAATTAGCATCTTGTTCAGTGGTAAAAACCATGAAAGATGCACTCAATCTAGGTGCTGAATGCGTAATTATATCAACCCCGCCTGAAATTACAGGGCCACTAATTCGAGAAGCAATTAAATTGAATATACATATTTTGTGTGAGAAGCCAATTGGTATTGAATTCGATTCGATAAAGGATTTGCCTAAGCTAGCCGCAACAAGTCTCAGTAAGATTCAGGTTGGATTTACGAATCGTTATGTACCTTTTGTGCAAGAACTCAAGGCCCTTATCGAATCTGGTGAGCTTGGTTCACCTCTTGTATTTATGATGGCGGCATTTGATGAACCTCTTAATGAGTCAGATAAGAAACATCTGTCACGGATAATACATTTCCTCGACCACGGCTCTGCTTTTACACATGAGGGATCTCACTTGATTGACTATCTGTCGTATTTTGGCTTTCATAATCCAAAGCATGTATCCGCTTTTGGTGTGAAGACGGATTCACGTTTCCCGAGTGATAACTTCACCGAAGCTACCCTCACCTTTAATGATGGGTCAATTGCTCGGCTTGAGGTTGGCTGGCTTACGCCCTCACTTCCTATTGGTCATATAAAGGTAATTGGTGCAGGGGGTCGAGTTGAGATTATCCGGCGTGAAGGTTCTATGCTGATTGAAACCAAGAACCGTACTGAGACGTTAGTTCTAGAAGATTCATGGAGCAAAACGGCTTTTAGGAATCAGCTCGCTGGTTTTGCTAATTTGATAAATAGCGGGCAAATATCAGGTGCCACTTTAGAAGATGGCCTATACAATGTGAAAATGACAAAGTTGATTGAGACCACGTCTCGGGCCGAAAAATGAGTGTTTTATTTGAGGAAATGAATCGCGAGCAACTGGCGAAAAAGCAAGATGGAATTGTTTTGATTCCAGTTGGGGCATGCGAGCAACATGGACCACATTTAGCAACTGGGAGTGACTTCTTTATAGTTCGAGCAGTAGCAGAGCAGGTTGCACACAAACTCGAAAAAGAATTTCCTATTTTAGTTGCCCCAACTTTGCCTTTTGGTTTTTCCCAACACCATATTCCATTTGGCGCAACAATTTCAATTACACCAGATACTTATCAGGCATTTTTGCGAGATTTGTGTAACTCTTTGTTGGCGTCAGGTTTTAAGAAGCTCTTCTTTATAAATGGTCATGGTGGAAACAACGAAATGATTGCTGTAGTAGCAAGAGAGTTTGCTCTGACTAATGGAGCACGTATGGGTGCTGGTTCATATTGGACTATGGCTTGGGACCAACTCATAGCTGCCGGTGCTCATGAAGTAAATCGCCTTCCAGGCCATGCTGGAGCGTTCGAATCATCCATTATGAAGTTCTTACGACCAGACTTAGAGCAGTTAGGAGTTCCAACCCGAGACGGTGATTTTTCAGCTGATCCAAAAAGTTTCTATCCCCCTTATATGGTTGAAGATCAAGAAAACTGGCTGAAAATCAATGGCTTCAGTGATAATCCAGCACAAGCAACATCGGC
>BJFZ01000128.1 GCA_014190175.1 Actinomycetes bacterium
GTAATTGATGCCGAATTAGTCGTTAATGCATCCGATGTGGCACTAGAAAGAGTGGTCTTCTTTGAATATGGATAACCCGCACTTGTGGTGTATCCATCGATGATCCAGATAATTTTTCCATCAACGAGTGCTGGATATGGATCGCCATCAAGAGTGAGCCATGGCGCAACTTTGGCAACCCGCTCGCGAGGGTTGCGTTCGAACAAGATCTTTGAATTAGCGTTGATAAGGCTCGATAAGACAATGCGTTGTTCCTGATATTTGATTGCAAATACAAGGCGATTAAAGAGTGATCCCATTGGGACGCCACCCTTACCGGTGTAAGTAACATTCTTCTGTCCATTTGACGATGCATCATCTGGATAATCAAATTCAACTGGTGCATTTGCCGTCTTTCCACCGATGATTGAATAATCAGGAACATTCTCACCGAAGTACACGCGTGGCTCAAATGTTCCAAGGCCCTTAGTTGGAGGTAGGTCACCAACGATGAATGATGGTTTTCCATCAGCATCTCGCGCATTTCCAAGAGCGGCAACAAATCCAAATCCGTGGGTGTAAACCAAGTGATCGTTAATCCAGTTACGACTTGGGTTTCCTGCAATATTGAGTTCGCGCACTGCAACGACAGCATCCCTTTCAATGCCGTTTACTTTATAACGGTCGATATCTAGGGATGCTGGGAATGTGTAATACGGCTTAATCTGCTGAAGTTGACGAAAAGTTGAAGAAATAACATTGGGGTCCATCAAGCGAATGTTTGAAATTGTTGGCGCGTCTTTAGAAAGTTGCCCCGCTGAAGTTGAAATTGTTGCTTGATAGTCGTTGACCTTTACGCCTGTTAAGCCATAGGCGGCGCGAGTTGCATCAATATTTTTTTGAATAAAAGGCGCTTCCTTAGAGGACTCGCTTGGCTTTACTTGGAATTGTTGAATCACTCCTGGATATACACCGGCAATTAGGACAGAAGAGATAACTAGGAGTGCAATGCCGGCCGAAGGCAAGACCCAAGAACGTCGAATAATATTTGCAAAAAATAGCAGAGAGCAAATGACTGCAATACCGGCAAGAATTGCTTTCGCTGGTAGGACTGCATTGACATCTGTATAGGTAAGGCCCGTGAGAAGTTTTCCATCATTTAATGCTAAGTGATAACGATCAAACCAATATGCCGCTGCCTTAAGTAGAACAATTATTCCAAGTAGAACTGAAAGTTGTACTCGTGCAGAAACCGTAGTGCGATCTTCACGAACTTGTAAACGTATTCCTCCATACAGGTAATGGACGACTATGGAAGCAATGAGTGAAATTATTACCGTTGAGATTGCCCACTCAAGCATAGATTGATAAAACGGCAACTTAAAGGCAAAGAAAGAGATATCCATTCCGAATTGGGGGTCTTTAACTCCAAATGGAGTTGCGTTGCCGAACATCAACCATGAACTCCATAGCTGTGATCCGGCGGAACCAGAAAAATAGAAAAGAACTAGTGCGAGCCCTGTGAGTACAAATCTACGAATTGGTTCAACTTGTGCTCGATAGCGGTCGAGATTATCGGCCTCCATATTCATTGGTGCATAAAGCGGGCGTCGCTTAAAGGCGATAATGACATTGAGCAAAATAATGATTGAAGTCAAAAGACCAAAGGTAACGAAGAGTTCTGCCTTTGTTGACAGTATGGTTTTCCAAACGCTTGTAAAATCTACTGAGTTAAACCAGAGCCAATCGGCGTAAAAACCACTGAGTGAGACAAGGCCCACCAGGGCCAGTGCAACTACTACAACGGTAATGAGAAGTGGACTGCGAGGATTGGGTAACTTTGGCTGACTATTAAAACTCATGGGGCAAGATTACTGATTGCCGTGCCAAGTGCAATATGAGAGCGGGGGCTTTCCATTGCGGAGCACCAACACCGCCTCTTTGAGCGTTGAAACTCCATAGATTTTCACGTTGGTAGGGGTGTTGTATATCTCACCACAATTTTCCATGGGAGCGAAAAAAATGCTCGCTCCGGAACGTAGAGCTACGGTAATTTTTTCATTTATTCCACCGATTGCTCCAATATTCCCATGTCCATCAATAGTGCCTGTACCAGCAACAACTCTTCCCTTGAGTAAATCATCTCGAGTGAGTTTTTCAATTATTCCCAATGCAAAAACTAATCCACCACTCGGCCCACCAGTATTTTCAAGTGCGATCGAAACTTTTGGTGCTTT
Organism: Actinomycetes bacterium; assembly: GCA_014190175.1. Next base: position 2,217 of record BJFZ01000128.1, read on the forward strand.
TGAAGGGGTAAGCCCTAAGTATTCAAAAGCAGATGCCACTGCAGATGCTTGTGAGATTTTCATATCAGCATCACTTTGTGCTTTCAATGTGGATGCTTTAATTCTTGGAGGATAAATATATTCCCGTGGCAAAACAATTGAATCTGCATCCATCCATGAGCTGATGACATCGCCTGAAAAGACCGGAGCGCCTGGGCTACTCACTAAAACTGACATGACAAGTAATTTTCCTGTGCTGGGAAATAACTCTGCACCCTTGATATTTATTACCTTTTTGAGCACATCTGTTCCGTCTCCGGGTTGAATCACCGCATAGGGCAAAGGGGCAAAAAAAGCTGCAAGTAGAAAAAAGGAAACGAGTACTAATCCAGTTCTAGGAAGTGCGGAAAAGCGCATGAGAAAATTATAAGCGGGTTAAGCGCTTGGTTCTGTTTTTTCTTTTTCGATTGCCGCCTTGGCATCTAATTCTGCACGATTTCGGAGGGTACTTTGGAATCGTTGGAATTGCCCCATAGATCGCGTGGTTTCATTTTCAAACTTTGCTTGAAACTTTGTAACCCAGATGACGTATCCCAGAGCGCAAATTACTGCAGTGAGCGGAACCACCCACCAAATTAAAGCCGCGAATGCATTGGACATGCTCCCAGAGTAGTCCCTCGGGAAGAAACTCATCATCTCAATGGTTATAGATACAAGAGGTAGGGTTCGTGTCGAGGAGGTATCGCAATGGCACCATTTGGGTTCTCTCCATTTAGTGGATCAGAAGATCCTGAAGAGATGAAGAAAAATATTGAAGCAGCTTTTGCTCAATTGGGAATTACTCCAGCAGGTTTCTTAGAGCAATTTAATAGCGGCGCATCCGAGCTGACTCTGCCAGAAAATATTGCTCGCGAGATTGCAAAGAAGTTTGTGAACGCTCGTGGCTTCCATCCCGTCGGAAGTAAGGATCTTAACGAAATTCAAGAAGCAATGGCCATTGCAGATACGTGGCTAAACGAAGCCACACTATTTCCGGCAAATTTTGCACATTTATC
>BJFZ01000129.1 GCA_014190175.1 Actinomycetes bacterium
CAACCACTCAAGATCTGGAGGAGCCTTTCGTACACGATCCCATGCTTCCATAATTAGGCTGAGCTCAGCCTCATCTTGAGCGCCAATGATCACACCATCAAGCAGATTGTTGTTACCTGCCAAAGCCAAACAACCTTCTAACGGCGATATACCCCTTGAGATTAACTCGTGTCGAAGGGATACTAGATATGGAGATAGGTGTTTGATTCGATTAGGCAGTTCATGCGGGTCTATCAGCAGGGCGCCTTGTAGGAATACGCTTCTTACAATGCATTTCAGTCCACGCGACTGAAGACGTTTAAGAACATCGCCCGTAAACCTTTGGTCAAGCAAATTCATTGGTAATTGAACGTGAGTAATTGCGGGAAATTCCAACACCAGTTCTAATTCTTCAGCGTCGTATAGAGAGACACCAATATTCGTAACGTGATTACCCAAAAGTCTGGTCAGAGAATCAGAGATCAACTCAGGATTTGCCCTAAATGAGTCAATGTCATGAACGTAAAGTAGATCAATTGAATCGACGTTTAAAGCCGCTAGAGAGGCCTTGAGTGACTCTTCGGGTCTTAAGGCTTTGTCAAGTTTCGTATGAACTTGAAAATTCAATTTGCTTGTACCAATAAGCGACTCTGCCGCGCCATATGCAGGAGCGGTGTCGAGAGTCGAGATTCCCAAACGTTTTGCCTGCAGTAGAAATGAATGAACCACTTGAGGTGACTTCTCACTTGTAGATATATTTGTAACGCCATAAGGAGAAGACAGTTGTGCAGTGCCAAGAATGACCTTGGGGAGTTGTTCAGGCACCATTATTATTCCTTACGGCTCAACTACATCCCATGTAACTGCAGCACCAATTTCAAGATCTTCTGATACTCGTTTGCCGACTAGATCTTTCAAATGAACGGGCAACAAGCCTCCAGCGGGACGCATGGAACGAACATTGGCTTCCGAAATAATGTCGCCTGCACGCATTGCTGATGACAGCTGGCTAAGACGAAGGAAAAATAATTTTACTGAGGGAAGCCAATTGTGGCTGATGCCCAAGTTCTGACTGTCAATAGAGGTCATGACATTCGAGATTAGTCGGATCTAGTCATATCTAGTTACTTTTTACGGCAGAAGTACGAAAAATTTTTCTCAACCAAAGTTTGAGGTGAACTTGGTTCAACTGATCTAGCTGGTCACGACCCGAAAAATGGATAAGTCGATAATCAATCAAGATTCATGCAACTATTTTTTTATTGAGAGTTGGTCCGCCCAACCTGAATTCCATTCTTACCTAAATTTAGATGGCCTAGTCCTGGTTTTATAATTTGGTCAGCTATCTGGCACTTTCAAATCAAATTCCCGTATAAGGGCTTAGAGGGAGAAGTCCGTAAAGCAATAATCTTCTGGAAAAATCAGCGAATTGAAACAGGGATTCTGATTATGCGAAGAATTGAGAAGATTAAGAAAGCCTTGGATCCGTTGGGGAACTTTTTGCCCCGGTTATAACAATTGTCTGGGACCAACCAACACTGCTGACTATATGATCCCCAAACTAAACCCATGATCTTTAACCCAAAGTGGACACATTGTCGTCATGATTCAGAAAAAGTGATCAATGGATAGTGGATAACCTGCTTTAACATCCTTAGCAAATTTTCGGCCGATAATTAGATCCCAATATGCAGGTTCAAGCCCATTTCCTGGCCTTATTGATCGAATATTACTTGAACTCGCGATAGTCCCTTCCTCTACATCTTCAACTACATACAGAGATCTACGGTGCAATTTTGAGGTTTTTTCGTTTGCAAGTTGTCCGTATTGAATTCTCCCAAGACTGGCGTGAGCTTGGGCCGAATCTTCTACTAGACGTTTGAATTCATCGGGCTCCAGAGAAAACTTGCTGTCAACTCCTCCCGCAGCTCGGTCTAGCGTGAAATGCTTTTCAATAACGGTAGCACCGAGAGCGACAGCTGCAACTGAGACCCCAGTGCCCATCGTGTGGTCCGATATCCCAACTTCAGTCTCAAACAATTCACGTAAGTGTGGAATAGTCAAAATATTGCTGTCGCCTGGCATGGCAGGGTAGCTACTAGTGCACTTCAACAAGATGATTTGTCCACAGCCGTTTGACCGAGCGGTCTGGACCGCTTGATGAATCTCGCCGATGTCAGCCATGCCAGTGGACATGATCATTGGTTTTCCTGTTCTCGCTACTAGTCGTATAAGGGGTAGATCAACAATTTCGAAAGAAGCGATTTTATAGCACGGCACATTCAGTGATTCCAAGTGGGCAACCGCAGTATCGTCAAAAGGAGTGCTGAAACCGATCATTCCGTGTTCAGCACATCGATCAAAAATTGCCTTGTGCCAGTCCCAGGGTAAACAGGCTTCCTCGTACAAATTAAACAAGGTTCGACCGCTCCACAAACTACCCTCGTCTTCAATCCTAAATTCTGGACGGTCTGACCTGATTGTGATGGTTTCAGCAGTGTATGTCTGAATTTTTAGCGCGTGTGCACCTGTTTCAGCAGCAGCATCTACTATTTCGAGTGCTCGTTCAAGAGAATTATTATGATTCCCAGACATTTCAGCGATCACGAATGGCTCTGTTGCGAGGCTAATTGTTCGATTAGCAATTTGGATCACAGGCTCTCTTTTCTATTTCCAAGATTTAGGCGAGAATATGCCTTAATCTATCACTTGGAACAGAAAGCACTAATCCTTGATTAAAACCTATCTGTCGGTACCTACTACTTTGACGAAAGGAGTGAGTTGATGATGTGGCCCAAGTCCTATACGCATTTTCCAAATTTAGAACGCAAAATGGACGGCCTCTTGATTAGGCCAATCCATAGTGATGATAGTGAGGAAATCCGAAACTGGCGTAACGATCAAAGAGAAGTCCTGCGTCAGAGACATTTGCTCACACAACGGGAACAAGGGGTGTATTTTGATGAAGTCGTGAAAGCATCAATTACAGCAAAACATCCTGATCAAATATTGGTAAGTGTTGAAGATCAGAATAATCTGGTCGCATACGGTGGGCTAGTGCATATCAGTTGGGAAGACCAACGGGCAGAATTATCCTTCCTCACTAATGGCATGCTGGGGGACAATCTTTATGAGCGGTACTTTGCAACGTTCATCAGTTACATTATTTCAATAGCAAAAAATGATTTAGGGTTACACAAGATTTATACAGAGACTTACTCTTTTCGGCATCATCATATTGTTCTCTTAGAAGAA
>BJFZ01000130.1 GCA_014190175.1 Actinomycetes bacterium
AATGAGGGTAGCTAGCCCTGATCATTTGATTGATATCAACAAGGTTGTTGAGCTCAAAAATATCAGCCTATCTGATGGTTTACTTCAGGTCGGCGCTGGCGTGAGGCAGGCCGAACTGGAGAATTGGAGCGGTCTTCATAAGGCTCAACCACTATTAGGCATGATGTTCCCATGGATAGCGCACACCCCAATTCGTAACCGTGGAACAGTATGCGGATCGATTGCACATGCAGATCCTAGTGCTGAACTCGTTCTTGCATTAGCTGTATTAGAGGGTTCAGTTATTTTGGTAAGTAAAAAGAAGAGGCGGATAGTTAAAGCGAAAGATTTTTTCGTAGGTGCACTTCAAACCAGTCGCCAATCGAATGAGCTCATCGAGGCTGTCCAGTTCCCCATTTGCAATCCCGAAGCAGGATTCGGATTTTCAGAATATGGCTATCGCCATGGAGATTTTGCAGTTGTAGCTGTTGCGGCCATTAAGCAAGGCGATAGTTGGACTATAGGTTTTGGTGGTATTGATGATGTAGCGCAGACTTATCAATGCGTGGCTAGTTCTTTAAATGAGGTCAATCAGTTTATCGATGATTTGGCTGCTGCAGTCGAGGTTAGGGAAGATCCTACTGCAACTTCTGGGTTACGTCGACATTTAATGCGCTCACTTGGTAAGCGCGCATGCCAACAGGCCATTGATTTCAAAAGTGATGGAATAAGATGAAAAGCCATTTGGTAAAAATTAATTTAAATGGAGTTGAGCGTGAAGGATTGTGTGAGTCACGCACTACATTGCTAGATTTTATTCGACATGATTTGGGGGCAACGGGTACGCATGCAGGTTGCGAGCATGGCGTTTGTGGGGCATGTACTGTTGAAGTAGATCAGCAAATTATTCGCTCTTGCCTCATGTTTGCATGCCAAGCCGATGGCTCTAGCGTGAATACTGTAGAAGGAATTGCAAAATCAGGCGATATGTCTGATTTGCAAAATGCTTTTAAGAAACACCATGCGCTTCAGTGTGGATTCTGCACATCAGGTTTTTTAATTTCAGCAGATGATTTACTTAAAAAGAACCCTAATCCGACTGAGACTGAAGTTCGAGAGGGTTTATCGGGAAATTTGTGTCGATGCACTGGATATGTTGGAATTATTGAAGCAGTTTTAGAGGTCGCATCTACCAGAGCGCGCAAAATTGGAGGAGAGCATGCTTGATTTAGGCCGAACTTTTTTGCAAGCTGTTGAACGTGATCCAGCTAGCTTGGCGATAGTAGATGGAAACAGGCGCTATACCTACGGAGAGTGGGCACTTTATATTGGCGCCATTCAACAATTTTTTGATGAAAAAGGTTTGAAGAGTGGCGACCGAATTTTGACTATTTTGCAAAATCGCTATGAGGCAGCAACAATTCATTGGGCTTGCCAGATGGCGGGTATTGCTATCGTCCCTTTAAATTGGCGTTCCAAGTCTGATGAGATTGATTATTGCGCTCAAAACGCTGATGTTAAATTAGCATTTGTTGAGGAAATATCGCTTAGTAACTATTTAGAATCTGAAACTAGTAAATCAATCTCTGTAATTCTCTGTATGGAGAAGGGTGCTTCAGACGGATATACCTATTTTGAGCAACTAACGCAGGAAGGAATTGAACCGGTTGCTCGGGGTCATGTTGAGGATATCTCCGTCATGCTGTTCACTTCAGGTACAACCGGTAAGCCAAAGGGGGTCCCAAGAAAGCAACGGGCTGAGCGAGCCGCAGGCATTGCTCATGTGGCGCAAAACCAATATGCAATGGGCGAGATCACCTTGGGTGTAATGCCCCTCTATCACACCATGGGCGTGCGCACGCTGTTATCTCTATGCATTGTTAATGGAACATATGTTGCAGTACCTCGTTGGGATGTAGATAGGGCAATAGACGCAATTGAGCGGGAGGCAGTGACGCATCTCTATTTAGTGCCAACGCTTTACCATGACATGCTCCAGTCAAAAGACTTCAATTCAAGTCGAGTCAAAACTGTTAAGAAGCTTGGATTTGCAGGTGCTCCGATGCATGATGCATTATTGCTAAGTCTAAACGAGGCCTTCTCACCTGAATTGTTCGTAAACCATTACGGATCCAGTGAAATCTATACCTACACTATTAATCAGAATGCATTTGCCAAGCCAGGTTGTGCTGGTAGGGCGGGTATAAATGCGCGTATTAGAGTAGTTAAGTTAGATCAAGGATCTGTACGGGCACTGCCTACACAAGTGGCATCCAAAAATGAAGAGGGACAAATCATTTGCGATCTCTCTGGTGATGAGGCATTTGAGGGTTACTGGAAGCGCCCAGATGCAGATCAAAAGTCTATTCGAGACGGATGGTATTTCACGGGTGATACAGGATATTTTGATGAGTCAGGAGATCTATTTGTTACCGGTCGCGTAGATGACATGATTATTTCTGGCGGAGAAAATATTTCCCCTGTCGAAATTGAGTCAGTTTTATCCTTGCATCCTTTCGTGAGCGAAGTAGCTGTTGCAGGATTGAAAGATGATCGCCTTGGGCAAAAAGTAGTTGCCTTCATTAGGGCCTCAGGAAGCGTAGATTCAAATGCTCTGGATGAATATTGCCGCGGTTCTGATTTGATTAACTTTAAGCGCCCTCGGGAGTATGTGTTTGTTAAAGAAATTCCCAAGTCGCCTGTGGGAAAGGTATTGCGACGGATGTTGGTTGCTGGCGAATATGAAAGAGCTTAATTTTTTTACTAGAGAGACCTTATGACTGCTATATTGAAGCATCCTTTTAGCAATATCCTCGATAACCTTGATGGGTTTTATGTGGAGATTAATGAATCTCAACAAAGAGCGGATATTGTGTTGAAGAGACCACCTTTTAATGTGATACAGATGCCCCAACGCGATCAATTGCGGGCTACATTTGAGGCCTTAGACGCTGATGATCGGGTTCGTATCATTGTATTAAGGGCTGAAGGCGAGCACTTCTCTAGTGGCGGAGATATTAAAGGATTTTTGGAGGCAAGTCCGGAGCATGTCTCAAAGCTAGCATGGAATATTGCTGCGCCTACGCGCTGTACAAAACCAGTTATTGCCGCTAATCATGGCTATTGTTTCGGTGTTGGCTTTGAGATTTCCTTAGCATGTGATTTTCGTATCGCGGCTGAATCAACTCTCTATGCACTGCCTGAGCAAAAATTAGGACAAATTCCTGGCTCAGGAGGATCTGCGCGCTTGCAAA
>BJFZ01000131.1 GCA_014190175.1 Actinomycetes bacterium
AAGAAAGCTAGGTAGCAATTATGAAGAGATCCTTGCAAAGCGAATTCAAAAAAATGAAATTTCCGTCTATCAAAGCATGCCTCTTGCAATTGAAGATTATGTAAATAAAGCACGGGAGTTTATCCGTGGTGAAGGCACTTGGATTACAGAAAGTGAATATGACTTAACTGATAGGACTTTGTTGAAGTTTGAGAATCTGCCTTTGGAGCTAGAGGCAACGCTCTTACACCCAGTCTCTGATTCAGCGCCAAGCGAAGTACGTAAAGCAAATCTCAATAAAAACGGAAATATCAGCTTTAAGATTAGTGAGCTTATGTTGTTCGCTCCTTATATTATTTTTGATCGCGGAAGCCTAGTTGTTCAGATTGTGGAGTTAGTTCGTTCATTTTGGAAATCGGTTGAAGCTGAACTAGAGGAAGAGTTCCGCGATTTTGGGGGGATTGAAATATCGGATGTACTAGTTCCGGCCTCACTGAACGATGAAGTTTCTCAAGAAGGTGAAGGATTATCCTCCGAAGCTTTTGAATTTGGTGATGCTGTTGTTCGGCTATCTGAATACTTTGAAAATCTGGTTTACCTTGGACCTCTAAGACTCGAACCGAGTGATATTTATAAGAGAACTTTGGGCTCTCGTAATTCCCAGTTACCTCTTGGAATGCAGGGCGAGCATCTGGCAAGAGTAGTTTTTGAGAATCCAAGTTCTAATTATCCGCTTCCTCCAGATTCTTCAGTGCAGGTCATTAATGGTATATGTGCCTTTAATGATGCACTAAATGCATGGCTGAAATGGCTTGGAATTGCGAGCACTGGAATTGAAGTTACAACAGATCGTCACTACGGCTTTCGGCTGACTGTAGATCGCCGTTATCTAAGATCTCTTGGAGTTGGAGTTAGTCAAGTTATTCCGGTTATTGGAGTTTGCTTGCTGGCAGAAGCTGGAAATTTAATTCTTTTAGAAGAGCCAGAATTGCACTTAAATCCGAACATTCAACAAAAACTTGCCGATTTTTTCCTTGCAATTACAGATTCTGGTAGACAACTAATAGTTGAAACTCACAGTGAATATTTAATCACGCGCCTCAGACTCCGGGCCATGGAAGAGCCTTCAAATTGTGACAAATTCAATTTCATTTTTACTGAGCAAGAACACGAAGATTGGAATCCACTATCGGCTAAAAGTCCCTATACGGTTTACCGAGAAGTGAAACCATCTAAGGATGGTGAGTTACCAGAATGGCCAGCAGGTTTCTTCGACCAAGTAACTACTGATGTCCAAGCTCTTCTAGACGAGATGATTAAGCGCGAGGAATCCTAGTAATTCGATAAATACCAAGATCGCTAGTCCTCAAGGGAAGCTAATACCTAGATCGCTAGTTTCAACAGTGGGAGCTAGCGAGAACTAATACCAAGATCGCTAGTTTCAGCAGTGGGAGCTAGCGAGAAGTGAAACCAAGATCGCTAGTTTATCGGTTAAAGGCAGTTCGCCAATCTAGCGAAAGGTTCAAATGGTTCAGTTAATTGCATTACCTTAGGTAGTCCAGGCCGTAGAAGTACAGTCTCTGCCTTATGCTGTGGAATATTCTGCCCAGCATTTCAGTTGCAGCACATGTACAAGTGACAAATTTTCACTTAATGCACCTAAGTTCGTATTTTCAAGTAATCAAGGAGTAGCCACTTTCGATCTACCTCCAATGACTGGGCGTGAATTGGCGTCACTTTCATTATTCTTCTCAACAAGTGCAAGTTTTCCTTGTGCAGTGGTCTTCGACCATATACCTGGCTTTCAGGTAACAGCCTCTGTCATTGATGGAAGCAATGTAAATCTTCTCTTTCAGGCAGATCACGAAATTCTGCACTTCATGGGTCACGATGGCTCAGCAAATCTATTAACAGTCTCATTAAGTCTTAACCAGCTCGATGTGTTGGCTGAGCAAGTACTTGCCAGCGCTTCGTCTTGTAATTAGTAACAGTTCACAATCCATTTAGCAATATTCCTATACAACTATTCCTATAGAATTGAGGTGAAAACTTATGTGGGACGAAACTCCATCATCTTGGCAACTTCGAATGGCATTTCCGCAAGAGGCTAAAGCTCTTGAAGACGTCTTTGTTGCTGAATACATTCAGTCTTTGGGACTCGTTGCCGTCAAGATGGGTACCCGAAAGGCTACTAACTTTCGTATCAAGCTCGAAGATAACTACGAGCTAATACTTTCGCCGGTCGACAAAGGTGCAGACGGCTACTCTGAATGGTTCTCATGGCATACGCCGGCTCATGCACACACACATTCAAATTCCGCCGCACCAATGCCAGAACCCTCAATCCGTGCACATATTCGACTTCTTTATAGTGATGAAAATGGGCGATCACAAATCTATTCATTCACAAATCATCACGAGAATGTTGAGTCACTTATTCGCTCGGCTCTCAGCAGCATCCATCATGACTTAGGTCTTAAGTTAAAACCAGTACTCAAGAAGAGAAGGGGGCGACCAGGTAAGGAATAAAACTGCTTCACCTTCTGTTGTGAACAGTACATATATCGCGTGCGATGCCTGCACAGCCCGTTCAAAATTCCAAGTGACCCTCAAGTCTGGTGACCTTTACTTCTGCTCACACCATTTAAACAAGCATCGGTCCCAACTTGAGTCACTTGGAACACAAATTACCCCATTAGAAAACTAAGCAAAGGAAATCTATGTCAAACAATAATCAAGCAGCATTTTCAGCCTCACTTGTGGAGGTTAAGACTGACTGCGTCATTACAAAAGACCTGAAAATAACTGGCCAACCGGCACAGCGCATCATTGAGGGGACATTGCAAGGTGTTGCCCCGTTAGAAACTATTACAAAGCTCATGGAATTCGGAGCAATTGCCTTAGACGCAGTCCAAAGTGAGTCGATGCGAAATCACCTTGAAGCAGCGACTGAAAACTTCGCAAAGTTAGTTGGCAAAGAAGCCAATGAAAACTTTCCTCGCATCATTGAAGAGAAGACAGAAAAGTTTGTGGAAGGTATCCTGAAATTTCTTGATCCAAAACAAACAAATAGCCTTAATTCACAAATTGAAGCTGCTATGAAGGCCCTCAAGAAGGACATCACGGCACAGATATCTGAGGATATGAAGCAGCAGAAAACATCATTGGATGAAGGCCTAAAGAACCTTGGTTTCTTGAAGAAAGCATTTGACCAATCAACCCAAAAGGGTTTACCTCACCAAGATT
>BJFZ01000132.1 GCA_014190175.1 Actinomycetes bacterium
AATGACCTCTTTTTATGATCTTGGTGTTAACCCTGCGCTCGTAAAGCCGCTCAACAATGCTGGCATTCGCGATCCTTTTCCAATTCAAGTTGCAACTCTTCCTGATGCAATCGCCGGTCGCGATGTATTGGGCCGTGGGCAGACCGGATCTGGCAAAACCCTTGCTTTCGGCTTAGCACTTTTGACTCGCCTGGCTGGCCGAAGTGCCAAAGCTCGTCACCCTTTAGCTTTAATTCTCTCCCCAACTCGTGAATTAGCAATGCAGATCAACGATGCAATCATGCCTTTGGCACAAGCAGTGCAACTTGATTCTCGTTTAATTGCTGGCGGAATGCCATATGGCAATCAACGCCAAGCTTTACAACGTGGTGTCCCAATTCTTGTTGCTACTCCGGGTCGCTTAAAAGATTTAATGGAACAAGGCGAAGTCCATCTTTCAGATATCGAAATCGTTGTTTTAGATGAAGCTGACTTAATGGCTGACATGGGATTCTTACCCGTTGTAAAAGAGTTCTTGGGGAAAATTAAACCTGAAGCTCAAAAACTTTTATTCAGTGCAACTCTCGACAAAGATGTTGATTTCTTGGTACGTAAGTACTTAAGAAATCCAGTTACGCACTCAACCCATGAAGCAACAGGTTCGGTTTCTTCAATGGAACACCATGTTTTTGTTTTACAGCCTTCAGATAAAGATCAAGTAACTGCATCAATTGCTGCACGCGAAGGACGAACCATTTTCTTCGTACGTACTCAGCACGGTGCAGATCGCTTAGCTGATCGCTTAGCACTAAAGGGCATCCCAGTCGGTGCACTTCATGGTGGAAAAACTCAAGCAGTCCGTACCCGCACTCTTGCCGCATTCAAATCTGGTGCAACTAAAGTATTAGTAGCTACAGATGTTGCGGCTCGTGGAATCCACGTTGATGATGTGAGTCTTGTTGTACATGTTGATGCACCAACTGATCCTAAAGATTACTTGCACCGTGCCGGTCGTACTGCACGTGCTGGTGAATCTGGAGTTGTTGCAACACTTACAACTACAAATCAAAAAGGAATCGTTCGCGATTTAATCGGTCGTGCCGGTGTCCGCCCAAACTTTGTAAACATTCGCCCTAAAGGCAAAGAGTTAATTGAAATTACCGGAGCACAAGAGCCAAGTGGAGTGCCATGGGTTGCACCTGTTGCACGTAACTCAGGTTCTTCAATTGCTGGTGGACCAAACCGACGCAAAGGCCGTCCACGTCCACAAGAACGTCGCAAACGTCCTAGATAAATTTCTCGGTTAATTTTTAGATTGCATCGGGCCGCCTCCGGGATTTGAACCCGGGACCTACGCATTACGAGTGCGTTGCTCTACCCCTGAGCTAAGGCGGCGAGTGTTTTGCAGCGAAAAATTAATCTAAGCGGAATGTGCCATTTGGTGTTGAGAAATGAACTGCAACCAATCCTGTTTCTTCATTATTTTCACTTGGATCGATCCAATCAATTTCAATACCATCAAATGCGCTGATGAAATCTTCGCCAATCCATTCACGAATTCGATCAGCATCTCCGGCAATTTCTAATTTTGAAATCTTTGCAATTGCTTCTGTTTCAGTTGAAGGATGTTCTTTAGATAACCACTCAATGAAAAATGGCAACTGGCGATCTTCTAAAGTTCCAAGAACGCCAATTTGTTTCCACTTTAGATCAGTTCCGCTTGGACGACGACGTTGCCCATCAACACTTTCACGGCCTAAACGATTCTCAAAAGTTTTAATATCTTCTACTGATAAAACCCAAGTAAGCCATCCGCCGCCATCATTTGCACGTGATGTGACAACTTTGCCAAAAGGTGATGCATCAGCTGCTGGATGATCTAGTGGGCAAACTATTTCTAAATAGCGACCGCCTTGTAGCGCTAGTGTGAAGTTGCGTGTTCCAAATCTTGGGTGAATTCCACCATCGGTAAAACCTGAACCTAATCTGGCGCCAATTCTTTGTACTTCGTCTAACAAGTGGTCATGCGAGGCTACATATGAAAGGTGATCAAGACGCATAGGTAAATCCTGCCCTATCGCAAGGGGTGCTAATGACCATCCCTAAAGTGAACAACGCAGCATCGGACCAGGCAGCCTGCCTTTAAGCAAATATGCATCCACCGCATCATCTACACATGCCGACCCTCGGCCATGGCCGGTGTGACCATCGCCATCTGCTGTTATCAAGGCTGCCGACGGGAACCGCTTAGCCACACTCTGAGCCCACTCATAAGGGGTGGCAGGGTCTCGCGTGGTTCCCACCATTAAGAACGGCGGAAGATCCGGACCGCTGAGCTCTACCGGTGGGCGGATTGGTGGGTATGGCCAGTAATCACAGGGCAGGGCTGACCAGGCGATGTATGGCCCAAAGTGTGGTGCAATCTTGGAGATCGCGATGGAGTCAGCTTTTGTTCTTTCAATTGAAGCATCATCTTCTCGATCCACACAATTAACTATGTAGGCGATTTCATTTTCGTTTGAGTTGTACGCCCCATTTTTATCGCGCAATACATAATCATCTGCCATTCTTTGCAAGCGAATACCTTTGCCCTTCACGGCATCCTTGAACGCTCTGTTTAATTCCGGCCACCCAGTATCGGTGTTATAAAGAGAGGAGACCATTGCAAGCACCAATATAGATTCAGTAACGAGCCGAGCATCATTTAACTTAAGCGGATTGCTGCGAAGCAAAGACATAATCTTAGAAACTTCATCACGGGCACCTTGTAAATCACCTTGGTAAAAACAATTTGATTTCTTTATGCAATCAATCAAAAAGGAATCTAGTGCAAGCTCAAAACCAATTGCCTGTGTTTTGTTAACATCATTTGTTGTTACATTTGGATCGATAACACCATCAAGCACAACTCTTCCTACCGAATTTGGATACATTGATGCATAAACTAATCCAAGATAAGTTCCATAACTTTTTCCCAAGAAATTAAACTTTTTTTCACCTAAAACTTTTCGCATTAACTCCATGTCGCGAACTACATCCACTGACCCCAAATGCTTTAGCCGGTCACCCAACTTTGCCTTACATTTCTCGGCTAACATTTTTGATGCCGCAATTATTTCACTTTCAGGTAGTCCGGCAGCAGGCGGTCCATTAGATGCAATCAATCGGTCAGTCTCTTTGTTAGTTAGACAACGCTCTGCTGAACTTCCACCAACACCACGTGGGTCAAAACCAAC
>BJFZ01000133.1 GCA_014190175.1 Actinomycetes bacterium
AAAAGGGTTTTGGCGTTGCGAACTGGGCCCAACACTGGATCCGCTTCATCAAAAGTGTGACATTAAGTCCATAGGAAAAATCTCTTCTTCGTTTTCTCCAATATCAGCACCAATCATAGAATTATCCCCTCATTACAAGCCACCATCTAAAAATTTGCAGCAGAATATTAGAACAAAAATCAACTCTCTTCATAAAAGAAAGCATAGTTTTTATCTTTGCCGAAATACTTCAGACCCAATGTTTAACACTCTGATTGATGCGTGGATCACGATGCTCCAGAACCGCTGGCCAAACGGCCACTTTTCGAATGATAGAGAAAGACATCTTAAGTTTCATTTGCTTCTTGCACATGAACTTTCAAAAATTGATAATTTGATACTTGCTGCCCTAATAATTGATGGTGAGCCTGCTGCAATTGTTTATGGCGTGCTTCAAAGAGATCGATTTTATTTTTTTAATACTGCAATGGATGCCAAATATGCCAATTTCTCACCTAGCATGCTTCTAATCAATTATCTACTCATAAGCCTTAGAGAGAAGATTTCTATTTTTGATTTCATGAATAATATGGAACCATACAAGCTACAATGGGCTACCAGTATTATGCCGAGATACAAGTACGAATTATACAGTCATTTTTTTGTTGCCAGTTCATTTAGATATAGGTGGAGTCCTAAATATTTAATTCCTAAGATTTTCAAATTCCGAGACTTTTGTAGTTTAGTTCGAAATCCCGTGCACACGGTCAAGAAATTTATGAGTGTAAACTGAAACTCCAAGGTCTGTCTCCGCTGTTCACTTAACCTACCAAGAAAAAGTAGAATGTGATAAATATGAAATAAACACTATCTAACCTTTGAGACATCATCAACAGAGACAACCCATGTAAGCCATCCGCCACCTTCTGCAGCACGCTTTGATACAGCTTTACCAAAAGGTGAAGCATCTGATGCTGGGTGATCAAGTGGACATACAACTTCGATGTAGTGACCGTTTTGTAGAGCTAATGTGAAGTTACGTGTGCCAAAGCGTGGGTGAACGCCTCCATCAACAAAAGTTGAGCCAAGGCGTGAGCCTAGGCGTTGAACTGTGTCGGCTAGTTGATCATGGGAAGTTACATATGAGACATGGTCTAAACGCATGGGTAAATCTAACCCTATGAAAAGGGGTGCCTTAAATTGGTCAAATTACAATATAGTTAGAGAGTGAAGATTTTAATTACTGGTGGTGCTGGATTCATCGGATCGCATCTTTGTGAACGATTAGTTCAAAGTGGACATTCAGTTACCTCATTTGACAGTTATTCTACAGGTAGGGAAACAAACGTTGGTGGCTTGAGAAATTTGAAGAATTTCACTCAAGTAGAAGGTTCAGTCCTCGATTTAAGAAAGTTGACCTCTTTGATTCGTGATACGGATTATGTGTTCCATCTGGCTGCGGCTGTCGGTGTATTCAACATAGTAAATAGCCCTCTCTCAAGCTTAATTACAAATATTCGGGGCACGGAGAACGTTCTCGAGGCTGCAAGCAATTCAAATACTCCAGTCTTTCTCTCCAGTAGCAGTGAGGTTTATGGGAAAAATTCGTCAGACTCACTAAAGGAGGAAGATCAGCGAGTTCTTGGCAGCCCTCTTACCTTGCGCTGGTCATATAGTGAAGCAAAAGCTATCGATGAGTCTCTAGCTTATGCATATTTCATAGAAAAAAAGTTAGAGACAAGAATTGTTAGATTCTTTAATACTGTGGGTCCTCGCCAGTTGGGCGCTTACGGCATGGTGGTCCCTCGATTTATTTCTTCTGCTCTTAAGAATGAGCCAATCACAATCTATGGGGACGGTAATCAGACTCGTTGCTTTGCTCATGTATATGATGTTGTAGATGCAATTATGGCCGTCGCTTTTGTGAATAATACGATTGGTAAGGTCATAAACATAGGAAATAAATTTGAGATTTCTATTAACAACTTAGCCAAACAAATTATCACTCAGTTAGGTTCTTCGAGTCAAATTACGTATTTACCCTATAGTGACGCTTATGGGGATGGTTTTGAAGACATGGAACGCCGCGTGCCAAATTTAGATTTGATCAACAATTTGGTTGGCTGGAGCCCTAAACGCGATTTGATAACAATTATTAATGATATCGCTTTGGACATGAAAAGTGATTAGATGAAGGTGACTCCAGAAATATTCTTCAGTGAATTTGTGCAATCAAGAATTGGAGTGCTTCTTCGTATCAATTCATCAACCTTAATTCCAAATTGATCTGTTGCTAGAATTGCGACATCACATTCCCAATCTAATTCAACCGGTTGTGTGCCTTCCCAAATTAGAACAAGTGGATCATGCCAGGCAACTTGGGCACCTTTTTCCAGTAGATAATCTCTAAGGGCCGACATCGGAGTCTCACGTACATCACTAGTTCCAGATTTATATGCAACACCTAGGATTAAGACTTTCGGATTTGATGTTTCTGACTTCACCATCGCTAGTGCACGGTCAGAGATATACTTCGGCATTAGAGTGTTTATAGAAGAAGCTAATTCCACAACTTGCGCAGGCCTTCCGCTTCTTCGAGCCCACCAAGTTAGGTAAAGTGGATCTATGGGAATGCAGTGACCACCAACTCCGACACCGGGTCTAAAAGACATAAATCCATAAGGTTTTGTTGAGGCAGCAGTAATCACTTCGTTCACGCTAATTCCATTGATGGAGCATATTTGTGCAAATTCATTTACTAGCGCAATATTGACCAGACGATAGGTGTTTTCTAAGAGCTTGGCAGCTTCAGCGATCTCAGGCGTTGAAACTAGAATTGGAGTTTCACATATTGAGCTGTAAAAATCTAACGCTTTGATTTGTGAATCGCTATCTATTGCACCAATCACTCGTGGAGTATTTCTAAGGTTCCAAATTTTATCGCCTGGATTGATTCGCTCTGGCGCGCTTGCAAAGTAGAGGGTTGCAGACTCAATAGGTTTGAGTGCATTGATGGTGGGCACAATAATTTGCCGTAACGTACCTGGATACGAAGTTGATTCACTGATTATTAGAGTTTCATTCGCAATATGCAAGCCAAGTTTTTCTAAGGCATGTCGCAGCATAGAAAGGTCTGGTTCTCGTTTTTCATCTAGGGGTGTTGGGACACAAATGTCTATCGTTGAAGCCGAAGCAACAACTGCAAAATCCGTTGTTGCTCGAT
>BJFZ01000134.1 GCA_014190175.1 Actinomycetes bacterium
GTGCGCGCGGTATCGGCGGTGAAGAACTTTTACAAATTACTTTTCGCGAACTTAAAGTTAAATTACCTGCTGCTATACCTCGACCTGATTTAGTAAGTTGGTGGAAATCAGATGGCGCTCGCTGGGAGACTGGATTAAATGAATTACCTGTGGGCACTCCACAAAGCAAGATTGACCAACTTGTTGCTCTACAGATTCTTGGACTTGAACCAAATGCTAGCCAGAAGGAAATTGAACTGTCGTTTCGCCAAAGAATGCTGGCCTTATCTCCTGATCAAACTGATGGTCGCCCCCCGAAAGTGATTGAGGCCGCTAGAAATATGGCTGCATTAATAAGAAGAGCCAGGCAAACTCTAAAGGACCAGATCAATGCGTAACCTATACTCTGAAATTGGAATCACGAGATTGAATGATCTTCACTTAAAATTTAAAGTAGATAGGGTCGCGCGAACAAATCCCGATGTATTTTTTATTCTGAATGACCCAAGACGAAAGTCTGTATATGACCAAACATTCAGTGCCTTACAATTAACAACGCAATTAAGAAAAAAATTAGGTCTTCAAGAAACAGCCCTTGGCAATAAAATTAATGCCATGGTTCGAAAATCAAAATTCTAATAAATGCAATTACGAAATGGCTTTAAGCTTCTAAAATCAATTCACGAAGATAAAGCAGGACGCCCTTGTGATCAAAAATCGCTGAATTTGCCAAGATAGGCAGTACGCCATCACGAAGATAATCGCGCATGCAAGCAACCGGATCGTGGGGATATTTCAGTTTGGTATCAGAGGCAATAATTACTACCGGACTATCAACTGAATCAAAACTAATAGCTGGCAAACAACCTAAAGTCCATCTAAGTTTTTTCTTGTCTTCATTATTGTTATTCATACCCTTCACCTCATCGCCATCACAAAACTGTAATTTGAAGGCCAATTCTTTTGCAAGCTGATCTTCGGAATCTAAATGAGATTTAGACAGCAAACCAAATGCTCTTTTTGGCAATGGCGGAACACTAATCATTACAGCTCGCGCCGCTCTGCGGATAGCCTTATTATACATTTCCGATACATTCGATTCAGTAAAGAAGATGCCCAAGCAAACTTGGGCTAGATCTCCAAGGCTTCGATTACGCACAAGCACTTCAAAGTACGGCTGTCCAAACTGATTACTGCCATAAATGGAAGATTTTTCGCTAAACAAAGACTTTTCAAGCCTTAAATAATCGCTAATTAAAGCCATTGTTTGTTGCTGGGCTTCGACCGAATCATTTCTGAAATTCACAGCCTGCTTCATGTTAAATATATGAACTAAATTTGGTATAAATTCTGATTTTGAATTTTCTCCAAACGCCTTCGTTCCCAATCCGGAATTCAAAATATCTCGAAGCATTTGTATTTTGCCATCGCGCCCATGTGATGAGGTTGATAGCAAGCTTGTAAAACACTGCAACAAGGTGGCGTGATCAACCAAAACTCCAAGAGAACCCAAACCACCCAACCTTAACGCTTCTTGGAAGGAGCGAAGTACCCATATAGTTTGATCACTTACAATTGTCGCAATGATAGATTTGGAACCCGCAGGTAAACGTTTAAACTCATTACCCAGATCCACCCCCTCTTGACTCAACTGGGTTAAAATCCATTGAAAATCCGTACGGGTAAATTGTAATTTTGATGCCAATGCACACCATAAGGCAGAAATTGGCTTAACATCATTCATTGGAGTAGGGCTGAATCGAGCGCCTGCCTGCACTAAAGCCCTAACTGCATCAATTCGACCGCAAATAAGCGCGTGATGTAATGCAGTATAACCCAAACTATCAATTTTATTTATATCAGTTCCTGCTAGATATGTTTTTATAGTATCTCCAATTGCTTGCGCTGAAAATTCACTACGACAAGCTGCCATGAGCGGCGTGACTCCTTGAGAATCAGTGTTATCTCTAGGAATACCATTCCTTCTAAGATCTTCTATAAGCTGAGTGTTTCCCAACATCGCGGCCACAAACATTGGCGATCTATTACAGCTATCGCTGTTTGTGTTAATGTCTTCTGGAAGTTGCGGCAATCGCGCATTTATTTTATGCGCACAGAGAACCATTGAGACTAAGTCTTTTTGCTTTGCTTCATCTACGCTAGGAAACCTAGCCTGATCAACATAATTTCTTAAACGACGCTTAAGTTCTACACCATCTTCCTGGGACAATTTACTTTCATACTGTTCTAGCAAATTGTTGCTCAGTATTTCACGCGCTTCTGGGAAACTTTCGTGCGTCTGCCCTGCCCACTTGCTTAATAATACATCGCCATCGGCAGGGAAAAAGTCAGATATATCACTTGGCTCTTCAGATTCAGCCTCTTTAACTTCCAGTGACTCTAGTCGCTCAACCAGTCTTTTATATCTTTTGGAACCTTCTTCTCCCGCCAACTGAACTAACTCTACAACTAAAGCCTCTTTCGCAGCGCTAAATTCTGATTCAAGGCAATTTGCGATTTCACTTTCACCAAATAAGCGATTATGGATGGCACGACTGTTATCCCAGTACATATCAAACTCACCGTCTAAAAAACTATCTCGAACAGCCAACTCTAAAGCACCGAGAGTTGCAACCTGTCCCTGAAATACGGGAGTTAATTCAGTTTCATCATCATGCGACAAAGTCTCAAGCTCTCTAAAATCTCGTCGCAGAATCGCTAAGACCAATTTTCGCCCAGGACGCCCACCACACCAATTATTTACATAATGAGTCAAGCCTGAATCATTACCGGCTCGATATAAAATTGTAGAAATATCTATTAAAATACGCCCCTGAATACTACCCGCAAGGGGTGGCAACATTCCTTTCTCGCCAGCCGCCTGATCAAGAATATTATCAAGAGAGCGCTGAATAGCACCAAGTCCCTCCAATGCTTTTCTTAGATATTGGAGGTTTTTGTTAGAGCCAGATCGGATCTTGCTAGCAAATTCAGCCACATAATCGCGGAACAGTAATGCTTCACAACTACGTAAAACTTCGCTAGTTTGATTTTCTAAACCCAAAGCCTTAACTTGATCTTGATTACTTAAACAAATCTCAATTAAACAATCCACTACCTTTGATCTTGGTTGAACTGGACTTCCGTTCCGTTTCATTTTGAAGACAGAAAC
>BJFZ01000135.1 GCA_014190175.1 Actinomycetes bacterium
TGAGGTACGTAGCAATACCAGCAGCCTTTACGCGTTCAATAACCAGTGCACCAGGTTGATCACAGACCAGCCCAACAATATGTATATCTAATTTATCCTTTTTAACAGCATCAATTATTGCTTGAACCAATGATCCATCCCCAGAGGCAAGTAAGAGAACTCTTATCTTCATGCGCCACGTTTTCGCAGTGGATTTCTTGCAGAAATAAGATTAAAGAGCCGGGGTGCAAACATCCCAAGAAGAATCCCGATTCCAACTTCAATCGATAGAGTCAAAGGGAATTTCCAGAGCGAAACTCCAACTGTATCCAGAGATGAAGTAAGTAGTGCACCACTACTCATAATTGAAAGAAAGAGGGTTGCGAGAATAATTGCAATAAAACTCTGCAAAGTTACTCGTTGACTCTGTGAGATTGTTGCAGTGAGTAAAACACTTCCCATCGCTATAAAGAAAACTACGGCCATCAGAAACATTGGGTGGCGCCCAGTAGGAAGGGCTCCAAGAATTGGAAGAGCGGGAATCTCGGCAATCGTATGTGACCATGGAGAAATAATTGTTTCTGTCCCAATAGCAAATCCTGAACTGGCGAAATAGGAAAGTGTTGCAACAATCGCATTTGGTATAAATAAAATATTGATAAGTAGTAAGAGAGCACCGCCTAAGATTCCGGGTTGCAAAACTAAAGTTAAGTCCTTAACCATTTCCAGATGCACAAAAAGAGAAATTCCAAGCACGAGGCTTGAAATTCCAAGGGCAACTGCAATTAATCGAAACCCTATATCAATAGGAATAAATGATAGTGAGCGCTTCTTCCTTACCACCGTGCTCGTGGTTAGCCATGTACCAGCTGTAACAATTAGTGGAGCCCAATAATAAACGGGCTTAACGCTTTGAGTTTGAGCTAGCCAAGCAATAAGAGTTACACATAGAGAATATATTCCAGTAAAGAGTGATCTTGCCAAGCGGATAGATTGCTCGCCGATGTCTATATGGTTAATAACTCGACCAAAACTCTTTCGAATAACCAAAAAAGGAAAAATAAGTGCACCGAGTGGGAGATAGGAAAGAAAGCCTGAAATTTGCGCTGGAGGTAAGAGAAGTGAAAACGGAATGTGATGGCATGCAAGCCATAACCAGATTGCTACACGAATAGGATCTGCTGTATTTGCGGTACTACTTCCGGCAGTTGCCCATGCCAAAAGAGTAAGAAAAGATATTGGTAATAATAAAAGAGCAATAGTGCGTAGTGCTTGCGTCAACGAGACCCAGAGGACGCGTTGAAACATTTGTCTAGCGATTCAAAAGTGCCCGCATGATGCGAGCAGTTTCACTTGGAGTTTGTCCTACTTGGACACCGGCTTTTTCCAGAGCATCTTTCTTGCCCTGGGCTGTTCCCGAAGAACCAGAAACAATTGCGCCTGCATGTCCCATAGTTTTTCCTTCAGGTGCAGTGAAGCCAGCAACATATCCCACAACAGGTTTTGTGACATTGGCTTTAATAAATGCCGCTGCACGCTCTTCTGCGTCCCCACCGATTTCACCAATTATGACGATGGCTTCGGTCTCAGGATCATCTTGAAAAGCACGCAGGCAATCGATGTGTGTAGTGCCAATGACAGGGTCTCCGCCAATTCCTACTGCCGTGCTAAACCCAATATCACGCAGCTCGTACATCATTTGATATGTCAGAGTTCCTGACTTAGAAACCAGTCCGATGCTGCCTTTTCCAGCGATATCTGCAGGAATAATTCCGATATTGCTTTCACCTGGAGAAATAATTCCGGGACAATTTGGTCCAAGAATTCTTGTCGTTCCTTTTGAAACTGAATATGCATAGAAAGCTGCCGTGTCATGAACTGGAATTCCTTCGGTAATAACTACAACTAAAGGCATTCCAGCATCAATAGCATCGATGACAGCAGCTTTTGCAAATTTCGGCGGAACGAATACCACCGAAGCATCCGCACCTGTGGCAGATCGTGCTTGCGCTACTGTGTTAAATACTGGAAGTTTATGACCATCAATCTCGACAACTTGGCCACCTTTACCAGGCGTAACGCCTCCGACAATTGTTGTGCCAGAGGCAAGCATGCGACGAGTGTGTTTAGTCCCCTCTGAACCAGTCATGCCTTGAACTATGACCCGGCTAGTTTTATTTACAAAAATAGTCATTACTTAGCCGCCAATTCCGCAGCTCTTGAAGCTGCGCCATCCATTGTGTCCAACTGCTGCACCAATGGATGTTTAGCTTCATTAAGAATTCTGCGTCCTTCGAGGACATTGTTTCCGTCTAACCTGACAACAATTGGTTTCGTGGCTTTTGAGCCCAACATTTCAAGTGCTTGAACAATTCCGTTGGCAACGGCGTCACAAGCGGTAATCCCTCCAAAAACATTCACAAATACGCTCTTCACATCAGGGTCGCCCAAAATAATTGAAAGCCCATCTGCCATTACTTGAGCAGATGCTCCGCCACCAATATCCAAGAAATTTGCCGGCTTTACTCCCCCAAATTTTTCTCCTGCATAAGCGACAACGTCAAGAGTGCCCATCACTAAACCGGCACCATTTCCAATAATTCCAACCTGCCCATTTAATTTCACATAATTTAAATCTTTCGCTTTAGCTAGAGCCTCGAGTGGATCTGTTGCAGATTCGTCAATCAGCCCTTCATGATCTGGGTGGCGAAATCCAGCGCTGTCATCAAGAGTTACTTTTCCATCGAGGGCAATGATGCGTCCATCGGATGTCTTAACAAGTGGATTGATTTCAACGAGCGTTGCCTCTTCTGTGGTGAAAACTTTCCAGATAAACAGCAAGGTCTCTGCCACTTGCTCTGCGATATCGGCTGGAAATTTTGCATCATTGATGATTTTTATGGCATCAGACTTTGAAAGCCCGTCATTGGAATTAACGGGCACCTTAACCAGTTTTTCTGGTGTTTCATGAGCCACTTGCTCTATATCCATACCTCCAGCAACAGAGGCCATAATTAGGAATGTTCGGTTGGATCTATCTAAGAGAATCGCTAAATAATATTCTGATTCGATGGGCGCTGCTTGTACAATCATTACTTTTTTTACAATGTGCCCTTTTATGTCCATTCCAAGAATTGCGCTAGCTATTTCTC
>BJFZ01000136.1 GCA_014190175.1 Actinomycetes bacterium
CCGCTCACAATTTTTCCGGTTGAATGTGTGGTTCGTGGATACCTTGCAGGGTCTGGTTGGGCCGAATATCAAAAAAATAGTGAAGTATGTGGTGTACCGCTGCCAAGTGGAATGTTAGATGGATCAAAATTAGCAGAGCCAATTTTTACTCCTGCAACCAAAGCTGCAATGGGTGATCATGATGAAAATATTTCTTTAGACCAAGCAAAAGGAATCGTCGGGAAAGAAGTTGGCGACGAGTTAGCTGACCGATCTATAAAAATTTATAAGTTTGCAAACGAATTCGCACGTGAGCGTGGAATTATTGTTGCTGATACTAAATTTGAATTTGGTAGAGATGAAAATGGAATTATTCATCTCGCCGATGAGGTTCTTACTCCAGACTCCTCGCGCTTCTGGCCATTAAGTAACTGGAAGCCAGGAGCAACACAGTTTTCCTACGATAAGCAATTCCTAAGGGATTGGCTCACCGCATCTGGATGGGATCGGTCGAGTCCTCCGCCAGAATTACCGGATGAAATTGTCGAAAAGACCAGGGAAAGATATTTAGAGGCATATTTCACAATCACTGGTGAGAAGTTCTAAGGGTAGAAGATTAGGATTAGGGTCGTGCCCGCCGAATCCAGCTCAACTGTAAAAGTAATCATCGATGTAATGCTCAAAGCTGAAATTCTTGACCCACAAGGGCAAGCAATCGCTAATGCACTCCCGAGAATGGGTTTTTCGTTGACCCCGGTTTCTACACGACAGGGAAAACGTTTCGAATTTACTTTCAATCACGCGCCAACAGAAGTAGAAATGGCTGAGATAAAAAAAGCAGCTGAAACTTTATTAGCTAATCCAGTGATTGAAACTTTTGAAATAAGAATGGAAAATTAGATGCGGATAGGCGTTGTCACCTTCCCTGGAACACTTGATGATTTTGATGCCGCGCGCGCAGTTCGCTTCGCCGGAGGAGAATCTGTTTCTCTTTGGCACGGTGATGAAGATTTAGCAAAAGTAGATGCCGTAATTCTTCCTGGTGGATTTTCATATGGAGATTATTTGCGCTGTGGGGCAATTGCGAGATTCGCACCGATGATGAGTTCCATAATCGAAGGTGCTAAAAATGGATTGCCAGTCTTAGGAATTTGTAATGGATTTCAAATTTTATGCGAATCGCATTTGTTGCCAGGTGCATTAACTAGGAATAAAGGTTTGCATTTTTACTGTAAAGATCAAGAGTTAGAAATATTAAACAACACAACTCTTTGGACAAAAGATTTCAAAGTCGGAGAAAAAATCGTAATTCCGCTAAAAAATGGTGAAGGTTCTTTTCAATGTGATGACAAAACACTTGCAGAATTAGAGGGCGAAGGACGCATTATTGCCAGATACGTCGGCGAAAATCCAAATGGATCTCGCAATGCTATTGCTGGCATTACAAATGCTGCCGGAAATGTTGTGGGGATCATGCCCCACCCTGAACATGCAATTGATTCACTAACTGGACCAAGTACTGATGGATTGGCTTTTTTCACATCAGTCCTAAAGAAAATGGTTAACGCCTAATGTCTTTAGATACCGTAATTATTGCAAGTAAGACTCCAGAACAATCTCAGCCTTGGCGTGAACTTGGGTTGAAAGAAGATGAGTACCAAAGAATTCGTGAAATTTTAGGCAGAAGACCATCCTCTAGTGAATTGGCAATGTACTCAGTAATGTGGAGCGAGCACTGCTCTTACAAATCTTCCAAAGTGCACCTTCGACAATTTGGCGAGAAAGCTCCAGCAACAGATGTTTTACTTGTTGGAATCGGTGAAAATGCAGGGGTTGTCGATGTTGGTCAAGGCTACGCAGTTACCTTTAAAGTCGAATCTCACAATCACCCATCTTTTATTGAGCCATATCAAGGCGCAGCAACCGGAGTTGGTGGAATCGTTCGCGATATTTTAACCATGGGCGCACGTCCGATTGCGATTTTAGATCCACTCAGATTTGGACCAGCGGATGCACCAGATACAAAAAGAGTTTTGCCAGGAATTGTTGCTGGAATTGGCGGATACGGAAATTGCATTGGCGTACCAACAATCGGCGGAGAAGTAGTATTTGATGAAACTTATGCAGGTAATCCACTAGTAAACGCATTGTGTGTTGGCGTTATGCGCCATGATCAAATCAAATTAGCGAAAGCCTCAGGAACTGGAAATCTAGTTGTTTTATTTGGAGCAAAAACTGGTGGAGATGGTATCGGTGGAGTTTCAGTACTTGCTAGTGAAACTTTTGGAAGTTCTAAACCAGCAAAACGACCAGCAGTGCAAGTTGGGGATCCATTTACCGAAAAAGTTTTGATTGAATGTTGCTTAGAAATTTTTGCTGAAGATCTGGTAATCGGAATTCAAGATTTGGGTGGAGCTGGACTATCTTGTGCAACAAGTGAATTAGCTTCTGCCGGCGCCGGTGGAATGTTGATTCAACTCGATAAAGTCCCATTACGCGATGCAAATCTCTCCCCAGAGGAAATTTTAATGAGTGAATCACAAGAGAGAATGTGCGCAGTTGTTTCTCCAGAAAAAATTGGACGCTTTCTAGAGATCTGCAAGAAATGGGAAGTAGTTTCCACTGTTATTGGTGAAGTTACAGACGGAAAGCATTTAGTGATTACCTGGAATGGTGAAATTATCGTTGACGTTCCACCACGCACCGTTGCTCATGATGGACCGGTTTACAACCGTCCGATCAAGCGGCCTGCAGAACAAGATGCATTGATTAAAAACACAACTAAATCTTTACCAGTACCTAGTTCAGGTGTAGAACTCCGACAAACTCTTTTAGATCTTATGGCCTCACCTAATGTGGCTGATAAAAGTTGGATTACGTCGCAATATGATCGATATGTTCAAGGAAATACTATTTCTGCCTCTCCGAGTGACGCATCAATTGTGCGTATAGATGAAGAAACTTTCTTAGGTGTAGCGGTCTCAACAGACGCAAACGGACGATGGTGCCGTTTAGATCCATATACCGGTACGCAATTAGCACTCGCTGAAGCATTTAGAAATGTTGCCGCATCTGGTGCCAAGCCACTCGCGATTACAAATTGTTTGAATTTTGGATCTCCAGAAGATTC
>BJFZ01000137.1 GCA_014190175.1 Actinomycetes bacterium
TTCAATCCCTGCATCACTCTCTGGCTGCTCGCGATCAAAGGCAATTACCTGTGCGCCGAGCTCTAAAAATAATTCTGCGGTCGCTCTGCCAATTCCATTTGCACCGCCGGTAACGATGACCACTTGTCCCGTGAAGTTATTCATTTCTCACCATGCAAAAGCTTATAAGCGGCCGTGCCTGGTGCTGGTTGAAAAAGCTCCATGGTAATTCCATCAGGATCCTTCAAATAAAGTCCCGCTCCTCCAGCATTTGCACCGGTATCTACTGCTACTGGGCCGGAGATGAACGTGATTCCTTCATTTTTTATCGCCTCATAGATTGCATCTAAATCAGAGACCATAAAACACAGGTGGGCATTACCTATTTGGCGTGGCTCAAGCTCTGTTTCAACCACTCCCGGAACTATGTATTCAAATAGCTCAATAACGTGATGCCCGGCCGGATCACTCAGATGCGCCATCTTCACGCTGGCACCGGGATAACCAACTATCTCGGCTAAATAGCCGCCAGTTTTTTCCTGCGCCATGATAAGTGTGCAGCCGAGAATGCGGACATAAAAATCCACAGATCTTTCTAAGTTGCTCACTGTTAACCCAGTGTGTTGGATTGCGCCGCGAATTGCCATTTTATTTACCCGCTCTCTCGTAGATCTTTAGTTTTACCGACCATTCAATTTTCTCATTTGCTTCCAAAGTTACCGCTGGACCACCATTTAAACCAACTCCATCAGCAGCGTTTGAGGGTTCAATTCCTAAAGCCCAATATTTGCCGTTCCAAGGGTGATCAACTGTCTGGCCCATCTCCTCCCAAATCCAAAGATATGGAAGTTGTGTTGCATCCCAAGATATTTCAACTTCATACTCCGCATTTTGAACCTTAATGCAGGAAATATTACTGAAGACACCCATTCTAGCTGGCGTATTGGAATCAACCTTTGACCAGCCTGCTTTCTCAAAGAATTCCCACGGAGCAAACTCTGCACCCTTTGCAGAGCCGTCATAGGCTAACTCTCTAAATTGCGCTTCGCCTACTGGTGTTAAGGTAATTTCGGAGTTTAAAAACTCTGATCCTAAAACTAAATGTTCAGTAACAATTACTGGTCGTGGATTACTGTCTAGATTCTCTAAAGAGCATGAAACACTTATTTCATTATCGGATATTTTTATTGCGCGTTCGCTTTGGAGGTTTTCATCGCTCCAATTCAGTGATATTGAATGCGACTTTGTATTTGTGACATTCCAAATCGCTTGCGATGCATTGCCATGAAAACCTTGTGGGTATTTTCCCTCCAAATATTCGCCGCCAGCATTAGGTAGAAGTGGCTGCCAGCCGCCATTCCAAGCCGCAACCCAATCGTTCTCCGTGCCTAAATGTGTGGGAACTATGGATGGGTATGGCGGTTTAGCCAGAAAACTCTTGCCCAGAAAAGATCCGTCAGTGAGTGCTGCTCCGTTTTCAGGCAGGACTGAAAGGCTTAACTTCTCGGTGGCAAGAGTATGAAACGTCATTCTGGCCGAGTCACCGCGCCATCGATTGGAACCGTTGTGAGAGCGCCATCAATTGTGATGCAGTCCCCATTAATAAATTGGGCATCATCTGAGCAGAGAAAAACCGCAAGCTTTCCGATCTCATTAGGATCTCCTAATCGTCCAGCTGGAGTCACTCTTAATACGCGCTCTTCATCAACGACGCCAAGCTCAACATCAATATCCCACATCGGAGTTCGCTGCACCCCTGGTGCAATCGCGTTGGCACGCACACCGTAAGGTGCCCATTCAGCTGCAGCTACACGCGTCATCATAATTACTGCCGCTTTGGTTGCGCAGTAGGCAATTCTTCCTGGGTTTGAGGTAAAGCCTCTAATAGAGGAGATATTGACAACACTTCCAGATCTTTGTGGAAGGAAATATCTCGTTGCTGCACGCATGCAGTAAAAAACTCCACTTTGCATGACTCCAAGACTTATATCCCAGACTTCATCAGTGACATCTTTTATGTGTGGACCAACGAAAGAAACTCCAGCATTGTTGACCAAAATATCTAAACGTCCAAAATCAGAGACAACTTGTGAAAATGCATCATCGACCACCTTGGACTTTGAGACATCGACCGCGTAACCTTTCGAGGTTACCCCAAGCTTAGAAATCTCTGCTGCAGCAGCATGAGCTGCGTCAATATTTAAATCAAATACGGCAATATGTGCGCCTGCGAGAGCTAATTCACCAGCTATTGCACGACCGATTCCTTGAGCGGCGCCAGTAACAATCGCTACCTTCTGATCTAGTTTCTTCATCTTATGTCCTCTTCTCATGGGTGTATTGCTAGTTGATCCAAATTAATACTCATATCTATCACTCACCTTTGACCGAGCCGGCAGTCAGACCGGTAATAAAGTAGCGCTGACCAAAAATATAGGTAATAAATAATGGAAGAGTTGCGATCGTCATACCAGCCATAATAGTTGGAATTGACAGTGAATATCGGCTTTGGAAGCCGGTGATACCGACCATAAGACTCTTTTTCTCATCACTTTGTAAAAATACTAAAGCCAATAAAAGTTCGTTCCAAGCCCAGAGCAAATTTACAATGGTAAGAGTAATGAGTGGTGGGCCAGACAGTGGAAGAACTACGGATCTAAATGTTCTAAAATCCGATGCTCCATCAATTTCTGCCGCTTCCGTTAGGCTGACTGGAATCGCTCGAAAGAAATTAGTCAAGAGATAAATTGAAAAGGGAAGCATGAGTCCGATATAGACCAGGATTAACATTCGAAAAGTTGATATCCAGCCGAGTTTTGCGCCCAATGTGAAGAGTGGAATAAGTAAAACTACCGGAGGTACAACCATCAACGAGATAAGTACCCCAAGGATTGTGTCCCGACCCTTCCATTTCCAGCGGGCAAAACCCCATGCAGCGGTTGCAGCCATAAAGATTGTGAGAAGCACGGCTGAGACTGTAACTAGCAGGCTATTTCTAAACCAGGTAGGAAATTGATCATTCCAGGCTGCGGAGTATCCCTGAAAATTCGGATGCATAGGAAGTGACCAAGGCGAATTTAGAAACTCTTCCTGTGTTTTAAG
>BJFZ01000138.1 GCA_014190175.1 Actinomycetes bacterium
CGTTGCGTGGTAGTTCTGGGTGAAATCCAAAATGAGCCCCCCACGCGGCATCAATAACCACTGGGATGGATTGCTTATGAGCTTTAGAAATAAGTGCTGGTAGATCCGACAAGGTCCCTAAATAACCTGGCTCTGTTAAAAGCAGCGCAATTGGTTTTTGAGATAAAACTTTTTCAAATTCAGTTACAGAAATTCCAGTAGGTGCACCCGTCGTTTTATCAATATCAGGTGAGAGCCATAGCGGTTCTAGTCCGGCAAGTACTAGCGCGCTCAATACTGAGCGATGGGCAGTCCGTGACAAGGCAACTTTGTCGCCGGGTTTACCAAGTGAAAAAATAACTGCTTGGTTTACATGGGTAGAACCGCCGGTAGAAAAGCGCGCATAATCACCACCCCAGAAAGAAGCCGCCAGTTTTTCAGCTTTCGCTAAAACCCCAAGCGATAATTTGATCTCGTCGAGTCCTCCGTAGAGAGGTATATCTGCATCAACTACTGCGCCGAGCCCGAGATCGAGACCGGATGCTCTTTGTTTGTGTCCTGGAATTGTAAATGGCAGCCGTTTACTTTCAAAGTAGGAAAGATAAGCATCAAGGAGGGGAGCACTTTGTCGAAGCTCACTCACCTAACTGCTCCTTTTTTGTTCGAATTAATTACCTAAAATTTTTCTGTAGGAAAAGTATAGTTTCATTTTGCTTCTCTATAATTTAAATTCATACTAAATTTTAGACAGATACACACACTCAATATTTAGGATTGACGGCAGTTTGCACAGTAGAATACCCAGCAGATTCAGCACTAACGACTGTCGCCTGCCAAGACCAAGCCCCAAAACACATTCAAAAAGATTAACGCCATCATGGAGGCCCGCACCAACCTGGGCCATAACGCAACAACTCTGCTTACCGTTGAAGCCCTTATGTGCGTTTTGGCAAGGTAATCAACTGAACTGGCACTTACCATCGCTCTTGAGCTCAACAATCCCCAACTGTCCAGATTGACTTAGATCAAAAAAGCTCAAACCTTTCCCATCTAACCCAGAGTACAAAGCGGCAACAGCGAGTAGATCTCTACTACACGTCAAATTAGTGATGGTTACTCGAATTGGATACCGATAATCATTGACATAACCGGTATCAAATATTGGCTTAGAGTTTGGATCACTCTTTTTAGTCACATAAACTCGATACGAGTTATAGCCTCGTGCCCAGAAAATCACTTCGCCGGTGGACTCAGATGTTCTAGAGATTGACCCTATCGCAACTTCTGGAACTGCATTGAAATCAGTTGTGGTTGGAGATGGTTGTGGCCTTGGTGTCGTATTTGGACGAGGGTTTGGTCCAGTTGGAGCGATTTTAATTTTATCAACCGAACCAGTTGAAACAAATTCAACCTCAACCCCACCATAGGTAACAAAGTCTTTTTCCTTCATGATGTATCGGGTTAATCCATTCCAAGCATTTGCATCCTGGTTACTTGTCGATGGTTCTAAAGGAGTTAAGAAGTTTTGCAAGTGGCCAAGTTCTACGTTGTACTTATAGACAAACACACCATTCCTTGGCTTTTCAAAGTCTTTTACATCAAACTTAGTTTCGCGACGCGACTCAATGAGTAACGCCTCAGATTTTGACAGCGGAACTACAACTAATTTCACTCCTGAGCCATCACTATCAATTGGCCTCAATGTGAACTCTGATTCCCTGACCTTATCTAGGGGAAGACAGAAGATCTGATCTTCATCCAGCCAACCTGATAAAAATCGAGTCCAGCCACTAATGGTTCTACTTGGACCATCTTGGATACCCATCAGATCTAATCCAGCCATTGGAAAGTTTCCTCGTGGACTGCCTAAGTGGGCAAATTCGAGCGCATGCCCTAACTCATGTGCCCAATACGACCAATAAGTGCGTTGAGTGAAGAATGCACCAGGTTGGTCAAAAAACTTACCGACGATTGTCATCGCGAGGATTTTGCCCTCTTTGGTTGGGTGGTTAGCCATCGACCAAGGGAATATCTGGGTTGTTTCAGGGATTATGTTTTGAGATTTAGGGGCAATGAAATGAACTATGTCGTAATCAGAGAAGTTGATTAGTTCATCCACGGTCGGAATTACCTTGTTAAAGAATCGAGTGGTCTCTGGATTAGCCTCTGAGAAAGGAACAGAGTAATCCCCGGATGCGCCAGGCAAACGAATCCAGTTTTTGTGAACAGTCCACTTAAATTGTAATTTGTTTCCAGTGATCATCTTCCAGTAATCACTAAAATCTTCTATCTGCCCAGTTACTCGCTTTTCCCAATCGTTCTCACCAACCAAATCCGCCCAATCAATCGGAACAACCAATATGCGGATTGTTCCTTTCTTAGGTAAATAATTTTCCCTTAATGGAAAACCAGACATCAAATTAGAAAGTTGTCTTGCTTGACTTGCTTCATTTATCTGACACAGATTCAAGGGTGAACTTACTAATGGTGCGATTGTGGGTGATGGAGATGGAGATGGAGTTGGGGTCGGAGAAACAGTTGGGGTCGGAGAAACAGATGGTGAAGCTTTTGGCTTAGGGAGCGCAACCCCTTTGTTTAAGATCAAATTCTTGCCAGATTTAACACATGTAAATCTCTTGCCATTTGCAGTTACCGTGCTTCCCGCTTTCTTACAGGGATCACCAGCTTTAACAGCCGCCACGGCACTCAAGGGCGCTGCAAGCAGAGTAATTGACACTAGGGCAATTAGTTGCCGTTTCATTTTCCTATCTTAACCCTAGCTCTGTTTAAACCGCCCCGCCAAGACAATTTTGATGAAGACTTTTTATTCCACCAAAACTGGGCAAAACATGGGCAATAGAATTTGAGTACACGTGGTTCGCACGTGCATCAAACCGTATTGCTCTTTAATTGAGCGTTATGAGCGGAGACGAGAGGATTTGAACCTCCGATACCTTTAAGGGGTATACCTCGTTAGCAGTGAGGCGCACTCGACCGGGCTATGCGACGTCTCCAAGTGGTGGGCTTAGTTTACAGGTTTATCTACTAATGAATCTCCTGATTATGTTCAGCATCTGACGGCAATAGCCATGC
>BJFZ01000139.1 GCA_014190175.1 Actinomycetes bacterium
AAAACCGTTAGGTCCGCTAATAACGCGCTCTCTATGACTGTTTCTGGGCCATGTGTTAGCGGACCAAGAGATTTGATTGAGGCGTGTACACAAACGGAAGCACCTGATAGTCCAGCAGCTTGAAAATGTTGCTGCAAGTCTTCAATACTCAAATCCATGCTTAGAATCCTATTCACAAAACTTCGTTCATTAAGTACTTTATTATTTCATTGTCTTTAGTCTATAGTTCAGCAAAGGTACCATCAAGGAGATTTTATGCTGGTTGGGTATATAAGTGATGAGTACTTCGTTGCAGTTTCCAATGTTTCTATTGAGGCCACCTGCAATAGCTGCTCCGAACTTTATGTGACTCACTCAAGTGCCTCTGGTGCAATTGAGCTACCAATAGCGCTGGGTTCTTACACATTTACGCTCTCATCCGAGGGTTTTTCTCCAAAGCGAAGTACTTACGATATTTCAACGGGAGAGCTAATAAATTTCCGTTTACTCTCTAATAAGCTTTATGGGTACGTTTCGCCCCGGTGGTCGATTTCAGGTACAGAAGCCAAGGTGCTTGTGAGTAGCAAGAGTCCATATTCTTTAGAACTCTGGCACTACGGCGCAAAAAAGACTTTAGTTAGACGTTTAGGCTTCGATACCCATCCGCTAGGTGCAACTCTACAGACCACGCCAGACGGGGATTATTTATCGACATCACTGAATTGGGATGATCCCAATCTCGTCACCGCGCCTGAAAAGTCAGGTCTTTATTTTGTACATATTAAGAATTTATCAGGTGAAGAAATTGTGGTTCCTTGGATTGTGTCCCCCATTAAACCTAAAACCAAAATTGCAGTTCTCACGTCATCTTCAACATGGAGTGCTTATAATAATTTTGGAGGTAGAAGTAATTACGTCCTACCAACTGGCCTGCCGAGTAAACCGTTGCTTAGCAGAAGATTGGATTTACCCCGGTACTCAGACCTTAATGCAGGAGCAGAGCATGAGACATGGGATGATAGCAATTACCCTAACTTGACCTTTGAAAGACCCGAGCCAGCTAATACTGTCGGCCTAAATGAATCTCTCACTCATCCAATTTCGACACGAGATGCAAATGGTTTAGCCTCGGCTGAGTGGCGTTTATTGGGATGGATGGAAAACCAAGGCTTTGATTACGACTTGTATCCAGATGTGCAACTTCATTTTGATGAGGTCTATTTAGCGGCATATGCAGTCTTGGTTATTAATTGCCACCCCGAATATTGGTCAAAGAAAATGTATGAATTAGTGAAGAATTGGGTGCATAACAAAGGTGGCAGATTGATCTACCTTGGGGGAAATGGCATCACGTGCGAAGTGGATTATCCGGCTTCTACCTGTATGACTGTTAAAAATGGCGATTACGCGCAGTTTTTTGTGGATGGAAAGTTCCGATGCTTTTGTGAAATACCATGCAATGATCAGTTCAAGAGTAGATTCACAACAACTGTTGAGCCAGAGGCACACCTCCTTGGAATAAGTTATGACAGAGATGGGTTAATGACAGCAGCCCCATACAAGGTGGTAGATGAAACTCATTGGATATTTGAAAGTACTGGTCTAAAAAATGGAGATTTATTTGGAATTGAGTCACTTCATACACGTTGTCCTGGTGGTGCTTCAGGACATGAAATAGACAAGATTCAAAGCTCTAGCCCAGCAAATATTCATCTTTTAGCAAAAGGCACAAACCCAGAAAATTCTGGAGCAGAAATGTCTATCTATGAAACCCCTAGTGGCGGTGCCGTATTCGCTGTTGGATCCATTAACTATCCAAGCTCACTGCCTGTCGATAAACCCCTTTCAGAAGTTACAAGAAATGTTTTCTTGCGCTTTCTAAAATAATTCTTAAAGATCAATTTTGTCAGGCATTCTAATTACAGCATCTATTTCAATTTGAAAGTTATTGAGATTAACTGGGATTGTTGTCCTAACTGGGTATGGTGGTTTGAGATACTCAGTAAAAATCTCGTTCATCTCTTTGAAATTTGCCATGTCTTTAAGATAGACACCAAACCGAACTGCGCTATGAATACTGGCGCCGGCAGCTTCAGCAATCACCTCTAGATTTTTTAACGTCACAAGCATTTCATGTCGAAACGTTCCAAGGTCTCTGATTCCTTGACGGTCAAAAGGTCCCTGACCAGCGATAAAGAGAAAACCATGTGCAATTATTGCCTGCGAATAAGTTCCTGCCGGTGCCGGTGCATTGTTCGTTTGAACCTGTGTTAGCCCTACCTTTTCATTCCCCTTCATCTGCCCTTCCCTCCACATATGGCCCAAAAAATTCTTTGAACTTCTTAGGTAAATCCCTTGTGTGAGCCTACTCACTTGGTTAGTATTTCCAACAGAACGAACAGTAGTTCAATACCATGAACAAAGGGGTGCTATGTCTCATCACAACAATGATGATCTCGTACTCCCTGTAATTGGAGAACTTGCTCTGAGTTCATCACACCGTGATTGCCCAACATCGTCGCAAAGTTTCCCCGATGGATCTCGGTACAGGATCGAAATCCCCTCGATCGAAACTCCAGACTTAATGAAGATAGTGATCGCTGAAGCAAAAACTCATAATCTGAAAATAAGTCGAGTGAGTCAGGGAAGCGGTATTTGGCTTCTCAAAGACGAAGAAATTACGGAGATGCTTGACCTCGGCAAGGTTAATGACATTGAAGTGTGCTTATTCGTCGGTCCGCGCGCTGAATGGGATCTTGGAGCTCAAGCAACAAGTCCTAGCGGTAGCGCCCTTGCACCATCACTTCATGGAACACGTCAACTCACACAAGCAATTCGAGAATTAGTTCATGCTTGCGATTTGGGTCTGCGTTGCGTCCTTGTAGCAGATCTCGGTTTAATGATGTTAATAAAACAACTTAAGGAACGTGGTGATTTACCGCTTGACCTCAAGATTAAAACCTCTGCGGTATTGCCAAGCTCTAATCCTGCTTCTGCCAAAGTCCTCGAAGATTATGGTGCAACTTCTTTAAATGTTGCAGCAGATTTATCTATTGAAGATCTGTCAGATTTGAGAAAAGCAGTAAGTGTTTT
>BJFZ01000140.1 GCA_014190175.1 Actinomycetes bacterium
CCCCCTTTGAGAATTGCTAACTCAGGATGCGAAGACGACCCACGCAACCTATTGATGAAGTTTGATTAAAGATATGCGAACAGGTGATTTAGGTGTAGCACTAAAATTACCAAATAAATGTCTAAAATGTTAGTATTTTTAAGAAAGCAAGCTTTTGACTAAATAAATTTAGCGTCTAACTCGGGCTTAAGTACCACCCCGAGTCCGGGAGCGTCCGGCAAATGCACCACGCGTCCATTACTGTTCAGTGGAGTCTCAATTATTCCTGCGGTGTAGTAATACTCACCGATGATGTCTGAAGGAAAACGCATTGATAATCCTGGCATGGCGCAGGCAACTTGAAGCTGGGCTGCGGCTCCAACGCCACATTCACCGTTTGATCCGATTACCGAATCCAACCCAAATGCATCTGCAATTCTTCCCATTTCGACAGCTCGAGACGGACCGCCACTCTTACCTACATAAATACTAATCACATCCGCTGCCTCTGCGCGAAGTACCGCAACTAAATTATCTAGCGTGAAAACACTCTCATCTGCAACTACTGGAATTCCCAACTCTTTTAATTCGTGCATTCCTTGCAAATCACCAGCAGCTACTGGTTGCTCTAGAAAAGCTGGGTTGTGTTCTCTCATTATCGAGACAGCAAGTCGCGCTTCAGATCTGCGGTAGCCGGTATTTGCATCGGTTCCAAGGAAAGTATCTTTGCCTACTAAAGCACGTGCAAATGCAAAACGATCTCCATCATCTACGGGGTCTTTACCTATCTTTAATTTGAAGGCTCCAAAACCCATCTTTGTCGCGGCTTCATACACATGTTTAATACGCGCTTTATCTCCACTTAGTGAAAATTTAATTGGTACCTCAGTTCGAATAGCACCTCCCAGTGCTTCAGCCATCGTTATATCTAAAGATCGGGCATAAGCATCCCAAAGTGCAGTTGCAACACCGGCTTTAGTGAATGGGCTTGCTGCTAATGCAACCTCGATTTTTGATAGTAAGTTTTCAACTGGGGAAATTGATTGCCCAATCAATGCAGGTGCAATGACACTATTGATTGCATGCTCAGCCGTTCCACTATCTTCTCCACTCCACCCAAGAGTTCCACTGACCTCTCCAATTCCTTCAATGCCAGAGGAAAGGATGATCTTTACAATTAGAAAATTAGAATGATCATGTGTTCCACTTGAGCCCTGAACAACAAGGGATGGATGCACAATTGGATCAACTTTAAGAGTTTGAATGGATTTAATTGTGGCTTTAATCGCTGTTGATGTCATAAGGTCAGTCTTACATGAAGGACAATAAAGTTGCTACTACTTTTAACAATAAATCTTTCAATTAAAATGCGAAAAATTAAGATTTGATCTGGCTTAGAGCCGCCCTAGTACAAATTCCAATGCATTTCGGGTGATTAATGCGACTTGGTCATCTACAGGTAGAGACGCAGTCCAATTAATAGAGCCCACGCTTATAACAACGCCACCACTATCAGTTGTTAGGGTCACTAATTCAGCCCCCGCACCTTCCCCATTCAATCCTCGTGCATGCAATCTGGTGTTTGCTGGCGTGCTTGAATCACGTTTATCTGTTTCGTGACCCGAGGCACCGCCGGGACATCGAGCAACTGGTGAGTTAAACCCGAATTTATCTCCATTTTTTATATTTGTATTTTTAAAGATTGGATGATCAACGTCGATTGCTTCATATGGTGCGCCAGTGCCCATTCCGGCAAAACTCATGACAACACCTAGCAATGAACTTTCTACCTCGTGTCGTAATCCAAATCGACTCGGAATTAACGCACCTTCACCACTATAAGCACGATGGGGCAACCATTCAGATAAATCCATGTTGTGGACAGTCATCGCATTGTCATGAAGTTCGACACTGCAATTAATTCCATTTCCACCAAGGTAAAGTAATTTACCACCTTTATTCTGCACCCAATCCTTTAATTTTTCATACATATTTATCGTCCAGTACTCAGGGTGAGTACTCAAGATTAAAACTTTGTATTTTTCTAAATTTAATTCACCACAATCAAATTGGTTCTCGGAATAAAGGTCATATTCGTATTTTTCTTTTTCCATCCAACCTAAAAGTCGCCACTCACCAGCCACATGTTCTGAACCAATTTTTTTGATTTGATCAGTAATTTTACTTTCAAGTTCTTCGCTATTAACTGGTTCGGGACGATCAAAGGACAAAGGTTCAAATGAATTTCCCACCCACCAAATCGCCCCTGTTGGCCTGAACCAAGGTGATGATTGAGTGGGAGAAACTGTTGGCGTATCAGGCAGCTTATTTGCTGCAACATAATTACTGCGTCCGCCCCAATCGTTATATGCATTCCAACAAATATTGGAAGTCAGAATTGCAATCTCTTTTTCTTTTACTTCTTTTGCTGGTGCAACGATCCATGGAAAAGAGAAACTATCTCCACTCGCTGATTTCAGGTGAAAGTAATAAAGGCCACTTTTTTCTGGGGCGGTGACACTTAGTGCTTCGAGATCAGGTGAGTAATCAAAACGGTCGTGATTCCAGTTAACGCCAATTTTTGCGATATCTCCATCAGGCAAAGTTTGACTATCACCGCTGGGGGCAAAAGCCTGGAACCTGCCAATATCGCGGATGAACTCTTTCTCCCAGCCATATCTCCACAGAGATATTTCAACCGCTTCGTGGGCCGAAAATCGAATTTCGCCTACCTCACCACTACGGCACCATTTTGGCCAAATATAACCGACTAAGGCTT
The DNA here is from genome assembly GCA_014190175.1 of Actinomycetes bacterium. Next base: position 2,759 of record BJFZ01000140.1, read on the forward strand.
TTGAAAGTAGCCGAAATTGATGAGGAACCATATTTTTAGAAATACTAATTGATGAAATTTTTGATCCGAAATTTAGATGAGCGAGTGCTACTTCATATTCACCCGGTGGTAAATCAAGATTAACTGCACCTGAAGCACTTGATCGCGCTTCAGTACGCTGTCCATCATCTATCCGTTTAAACTCTAATTGTGCGTCTGCAATTGCAACAAACATCTCATCACTTACAAATCCGATGACCATTTTTACCTCAACGGCAATTCGTATGCGGTATTTAAATA
>BJFZ01000141.1 GCA_014190175.1 Actinomycetes bacterium
CCAATCTGGAAGTGAAGCCCCGGCTAATGTCGCAACGCCAGCCCACAAAGGAGTAGCCGGTGTAATGAATCGCACCAACTTTGGCATAGGTGGGAAAAGCAAGAAAACAGAGGTTTTTTTAGCTTCCTCGGATGCAATTAATTCTGGATAAATATCTTTCATATATTGCGCTAACTCATTTACAGATGCTGGAACATCTACCTCTGGGATACCTACTAATTTTGCAAAAGTAACCATCTCATATAAATATTGATCAGCTTCTGCATCGGTGATTGGCATTCCAGAACGACGTGCAGTATCTAAAAATGCATCAACCATTGATGCGTGCACCCAAAGCAATAAATGTGGATCACCTAAACCCAATCGCTCATGTACATCTCGCACATGTTTTGCGGCCATATCTACAACTTCGCGCTCTTCATATGTAACAAGTGCTACATACTCCCCCGTGCGCGTTAAACGTCCCCATGAATCTTCACGAAAATTAGAGTGAGCAGCGACCCCTGCCATCGCACCTGGATGTAAGCCTTGTTCTAGTAATGCCCGAATACCGCCAACAACTAATGATGGATCGGCATGGATCTTCCAAGCGATCGAATCTGGGGCGAAGTAGGTACTCATTTGAGGGCAATCGTATTAGGTCAAACCGTTACGCGCTTTCCAGATGTTAGAGCTCTTGCTTCTCAATAACCGCCCATGGTTTAGCCGGTTCAACAGAGGCATCTGGACAGATCCGCGCAAAATCACAGTAGCCGCAAAGAGCCGAAGGATTTGGTCGGTAATTACTGTCACTTTCTGGTTTTAACGCTTCAGCTTGGACTTCGCGCGCAATTGATTCAGCCCGTTTTATATGGCGATTTAAAGATTCTGGCGAGTGGTCATAAGCAACTACCGTTTCAGAAGGCAGGTGATGGAGTTCAACTTTTGTGCATTTCATCCGCATTGTTCGCGCTGCGCCAACTGCGTAAATTGCTAATGCAAGAGATGACGCAACATCATCAACTTCTGGTGCATTTCTCCCTGTCTTGTAATCAACAATTACTAACTCACCATCACGTTCATCAATTCGGTCAACGCGTCCAGATAGTGAAAGAGTTTCTGTAGTTGCACTTACAGTTCTTTCTAAGCCACGTGGTTCATCATTGATATCAACTGTTTTTAAATAATTTGTAATCCAGGCTTTAGCTCGCGCAAAAGACCTTTGTGCTTGTTCATCATCTTTAAATCCATCGGTGCGCCAAAACTTGGTTAGTAAAACTTCTCCAACTTGAGAGGTTCGCTCCTCCAGAGGCTTAGTCCACCATTCGCGTAATGCATTATGAACCGCTGCTCCCATGCTGGCGTGAGCCCATGGACCAGCTCGAGGTGGGCGAGGAGTATCTATGTATGTGTAACGATATTTACGCGGGCAATCCAGCCAGGTATCAAGCCGCGACGGTGTGCATGAAAATAGCTTTACGGGCATTCCATCAAAAGTTGGTTGGTCGCTCATGGGGTTCTTCGCATTTTCAAGCGGCGATAAATGCAGTTACTGAGTTAGCAATCATTTGAACTGCAATCGCAGCAAGTAATAAGCCTGCAATTCTTGCAATTAAAGTCACTCCGGATGCTTTTATCACCTTAATTATTCCAGTTGAATATCTCAAAATTATGGCAAGTACTAAATGCAAAACTCCAATTGCCGCAAAGAGTGCAACACCCATAGCAGCACCGTCGATCTGCTTAACGAAGATAATTGTTGCCACAATCGCACCAGGACCGGCAAGTAGTGGTGTTCCGAGCGGAACCAAAGCAACATTTACATCAGTAGGTCCGGGTTCATCACCTTTTTTCTCATTTTTGCCAGTTAACAACTCAAGAGCAACAAGTAATAGAAGTAATCCACCGGCACCTTGCATGGCTGGGAGGGAAATCTTTAAATAACCCAATATAAATTGGCCAAATAATGCGAAAGTAATGATGACAGTAAACGAAACAATTGCAGTCTTAACAGCAAGTTTCCGTCTTTCCTTTTCAGTGAATGGAGAAACTAGACCGAGAAAAATTGGGACAACTCCTGGTGGGTCCATAATCACAAAAAGAGTCACAAATACTTGTACTCCAAAAGTCCATGCATTCATCGAGTGAATACCTCATCTCCATTTGCCTTGCTGGTTAAATTCTCCCAGAGATCAACTGGAGTTTGCTCTTCTCCCAATTGATTCGCGCGCGCCGAACCGTGGTAATCACTTGATCCGACTTTGATTAAATTGTGATCGCTGGCTAATTGATCGATTTTGGAGTGGGCTGCTTCATCTTGGTCTCGTTTATTTCGTTCAATCCCATTGAGTCCAGCAGCAGCTAATTCAGTAACCTCGCCAAAAGTTAAAACTGCTCCTCTTTTTTCGGCAAAAGGATGCGCCAAAATCGAAACTCCTCCAGCGGCCGCAATTGCTTTAATTGCTTCAACAGGTGATGGCGCCCAATGTGAAACATAAAATTGAGAGTTGTTATGCAATAACTCAGCAAATGCTTCATCGCGCGAAGCCACGATTCCATTTTTAATTAAAGCGTCAGCTAAATGAGGGCGACCAAGTGTGGCCCCAACGGGTTTCACTTCTTCAACATCTTGCATCGTTACTTGATAACCCGCGCCCTGTAACTTTTCGATCATTTTTTCCATACGTGGAATTCGGTCATCGCGAGTATCTGATAACAACTTAGCAAGTTTTTCATTTTTTGCATCAAATAACAGTCCAACTATGTGAACACTCATTCCCAATTGCGTACGAGTGGAAACTTCAGCGCCCGGAACAATTGTTAGCCCGGCTGGAATTTGATCTCTCTTCGATCTAACTTCACGCCATCCTTCAATGGAGTCGTGGTCGGTCATAGCGACAACAGTTAATCCAGCTTTTTTAGCATTTTCTAGCATCTCAAAAGGTTTATCAGTGCCATCGCTAGCCGTCGTATGTGTGTGTAAATCAATCATTTTTCTGCACCTGATCAACCTGTAGTGAAGTGGATTTTGTAGCCACTAACCCT
>BJFZ01000142.1 GCA_014190175.1 Actinomycetes bacterium
AACTGGAAAAATTGTGAGTGGCTTGCAAATTATTGCTCGTCCCTTGACTGCTGCTGGCACTTCGCTGGAAATCACGTGATGAGGAGTTATGCCGCTCAATTTTTCAAACCAAAATAGCGAAAGTTTAGTTAGGATCGCACCTTTATCTGGAATAGCTGTCGGCATGATCCAGTCATAGGCGCTGATCCGGTCTGAAGCGACTAAAAGAATTTCACCATTAGCATCGCGGTACAGGTCACGGACTTTTCCACTTTGAAAATGTGTCCAACCTTGGATTAGATCGTGCATCAACGAATTAAACCCGCTTGATATTTTGCTGCGTCAGGATATTTGCTACTAATCTCTTTAATCCGCGAAATCACATTTGCGGTTTGTTCTCTTGCCGCTCCGGTGAACTCCATTGGAGTAGAAAGTAAACTCTTTAACTCAACTAAGTCCAAAGGAATTATCGAATCATTTGCGATTCGTTCCAATAGGTCATTTCCTTTTCCATCACGGACATTTTTACTAGCCGCTAATGAATGAGTTTTTATCGCCTCATGCGCAACTTCACGGCCAACACCTTTTTTAAGTGCTGCCATTAATATCTTTGTGGTTGCTAGGAAAGGCAAATTTCGTTGCAATTCAGATTCAATGGCATTTTCAAAAATTCCCATATCTGTTAAAACAGTCAAGGTGGTTTCCAATAAGCCATCGATCGCGAAAAATGCGTCAGGTAATGCGACTCTGCGTACAACGCTGCAGGAAACATCTCCTTCGTTCCATTGATTACCCGCTAATTCACTTGTCATGAAAGCATATCCGCGTAAAAGAATTACAAATCCATTAATTCTTTCGCAAGAACGCGCATTCATTTTATGTGGCATAGCCGAAGAGCCGACTTGTCCTTTTGCAAAACCTTCAGTTGCTAATTCAGCACCAGCCATTAAGCGCAAAGTGGTAGCCATATTTCCTGGTGCTGCAGCAATCTGAAGAAGAGCAGATAAAACATCAAAATCAAATGACCGAGGATAAATTTGGCCTGTTGAGTCCAGCGTTTGTGCAAATCCTAAATGTGCTGCAATCTTGTTATCGAGGTGCTCGAGTTTTTTTAAATCACCATTAAATAAATCTAAAGCATCTTGCGACGTGCCTACTGGGCCCTTCAAACCGCGTAATGGATACCTTGCTATTAGATTTTCAAATCTTTCTAGCGCGAATATCAACTCTTCACCAAAAGTTGCGAATCGTTTGCCCACAGTTGTGATTTGGGCTGGCACATTATGTGAGCGGCCGGCAATAGGTTGATCAATATATTGAAGTGAGCGTTCGCCAAATTTTGCTAAAACTGCCACAGCTTTATCTCGCACTAATAAGAGAGAGTTTCGAATCTGCATTGCTTCAACAGATTCAGTCAAATCTCTACTGGTCATTCCAGAATGAATCAATTCGTGACCAGCGAGTGCATTGAACTCTTCGATGCGTGCTTTAACATCGTGACGAGTTATTTTTTCACGTTGATCAATTGAATTTAAATCAACATTTGTGATTACTTTTTCATAATCTGCAATCGCTTTTTCATTTATGGCTAAACCTAAATCTTGTTGGGCCCGCATAACAGATATCCAAAGTTTTCTTTCAGCGATAATTTTATCTTTAGGTGACCAAATAGATCTCATGGCACTAGAGGCATATCTTGTAGCCAACGTTGATGATATTTCCTCATGCATGCCTTTATTGTTGTCCATTTACTCTCCCTTCTCAGCAATCGACGCATTAAGAGCAATATCTTTTCTGTGGTGGCTTCCCTGTAATGAAATTTTGCTCAATGCCAAATATGCGTGATCTCGTGCTTCAGTGAGATCTGACCCCAGCCCAGTGCAGGTTAGGACTCTTCCGCCATTGGATTTGAGTGATCCGTTTTCTTCACGGGCACCTGCAATGAATAATCGTGCATCTTTGTGAAGCGCTTTCTCAACTCCAGTAATTTCGCGATCTATGATCGGTTCTGCTGGATAACCTTCAGATGCAAGCACAACTCCAACTGCCACTCTCTCGTCCCACTCAAGTTTTGGAAAATCGGCTAATTTCCCAGTTGCTGCTGCAAAAAGAAGTTGAGCCAATGGCGTTTTCAATCTTGGTAGTAATACTTGCGTTTCTGGATCTCCAAAACGAGCATTAAATTCAATTACTCTGATTCCATTATCGGTTAACGCGAGTCCGGCATAAAGCAATCCGATAAATGGAGTATTTCGTGCCGCCATCTCTTGAATTGTTGGATTTAAAACTTCTTTTAAAGTCTGTTCCACTATCCCATCTGGGGCCCAATAGAGCGGTGAGTAAGCGCCCATTCCACCAGTATTTGGACCGGAATCGCTGTCGAAAGCGCGTTTGAAGTCTTGCGCAGGTTGCATAGCGATTACTGTTTTACCATCACTAATTCCAAAAAGGGAAATTTCGGGTCCTGATAAATACTCTTCTATAACAACTTTTTCACAAGACAAGGCATGTGCCAGAGCTATTTCTCGATCTTCAGTAACAACTACGCCTTTACCTGCAGCCAGACCGTCATCTTTAACCACATATGGTGCTCCAAATTTATCTAATGCATCTTCAATTTCACTTTGTACCGTGCACGTAAAGGCTCTTGCAGTTAAGACTCCTGCATCAGCCATTACAGTCTTGGCAAAAGTTTTGGAACCTTCTAATTGCGCAGCCGCCTCTGATGGTCCAAAGCAGGCAATACCAACTCCACGAACTGTGTCTGCTGCACCAGTTACCAGTGGTCCTTCCGGACCAATTACTACTAAATCAACTTCAAGTGTTCTGGCAAGAGTGGCTACAGATAACGGGTTATTGATATCGAGCGGATGACATGTTGCAATTTTTGCGATCCCAGGATTACCTGGTGAAGCATGCAACTCTGTAGTGACTGGATCGGCTGCAAGAGATTGCGCTAAAGCGTGCTCTCGTGCGCCGCTTCCAATCAAAAGTATTTTCATGAAACTAACAAAATTGTAATATCA
>BJFZ01000143.1 GCA_014190175.1 Actinomycetes bacterium
ACGGTATGAGTATGTGTGTATTGGGAATGGCTGAAGAGTTTAAGCGCGATGGCATTGCGGTAAATGCCTTGTGGCCCCGCACGGTTATTGATACTGCAGCTCTTCAAATGATTCCAGGAATTGATGCTACTGCTGGTCGCACACCTGCAATCTTGGCAGATGCGGCATACGTCATCTTTAATCGCAAGGCAACAGAGTGCACCGGCAATTTCTTTGTAGATGATGAAGTACTGGCATCAGAGGGAATTACAGATCTAGAAAAGTATTCTGTGACTCCAGGGACTAAAGAATTCCTCCTAGATTTCTTTCTAGACTAAGGTGACCACATGATCAAGAAAATACTTGCTCTATGTGCCGCTTTACTTCTTACTACTCCGATTAATGCTTTTGCCCATGGTGAAATCACCCAAGCAACACCAGCAGCAGATTCAAATGTGCTCACAGCACCTCAAGATGTTTCAATTGAATTCGATGGAAAGCTGCAGACAATTGGTAATGCTGTAGTTAATTTGATTACAGTTACTGACAACCAAGGTCAAGTAATCTCATCTCCAGCATCGGTTGTTGTAGGAAACAAGATTTCAACAAGACTTCAGCTCACTGACATCACTGGGTTAGTTTCTGTGCATTACCGAATAGTTTCAGAAGATGGTCACCCAGTTGAAGGCGATTACAGCTTTACCGTTGGTGAAACGCCAGTGGCGATAAACGCTCAAGATGAAGAAGCTGCTGAGGCAGAAGCAGGTGTATCTGAAGAAAGTGGAAGCAACTTACTTGTTAATGGGGTTGGAATACTGCTCCTGATCGGCATTGTTTTTGCCGTAGTGAGGCGGATCAAGAAGTAGACTTTGGTAATGCCAATTTTTGAATTAGAACTCAACGGTCCCAACCTGATTCAAGAGTCAGAGCGCAAAGGTTCAGCTAGATCGCTTTTTTGGCCTTGGTGTGGAGCTAATGTTTCACTTCTAGCTCTCTCCTACGGTTCATTTTTCTTAGGTTTTGGAATCTCATTTAGGCAGGCAACTTGTGCAGCGATTATTGGAACGGTTCTTTCATTCTTGGTTGTTGGTATTAGTTCCCTAGCTGGAAAGAAATCAAATGCTCCAACAATGATTTTATCAAGAGCCAGCTTTGGGGTTAAAGGAAATATTGTCCCGGGGGCTCTTTCTTACTTGATCTTCGTCGGTTGGGAGACTGTCCTAGTTTCGCTAGCAACTCTAGCTACCGGCACTGTCTTTGCTCGTCTTGGCCATATCAATCATGATCTCTCGCTAGCCATTGGATTTGTAATTGCGGTCTCACTCACCGTTATTGGAGGAGTTCTTGGCTTCGCAACAATAATGAAGATTCAAAAATGGTTAACCCTTGTCACAGTTGTTATGACCATTATCTATATTGCGCTGACTTTCGATAGTGTTAATTGGCAAGTAGTAAGCGCAATCAAAGATGGAACATCACAAGGTTTTATTGGCGCATTAATCTTTGGCATTACTGGAATTGGTTTAGGGTGGGTAAATTCTGCAGCTGATTATTCGCGCTACTTGCCTCGGACAGTTTCTAGCAAGGCTGTTGTTGGGTGGACAGTATTAGGTGCATCCTTGGTTCCAATTGTTTTAGTAATCTATGGTTCAGCTTTGGCTGCAAGTAGTAAAGAGTTAAGTGATGCAATTGCAATGGACCCAATTGGAGCTCTCACTACATTACTTCCAACGTGGTACTTGATTCCATTTGCGCTGGTCGCAGTGCTTGGATTAGTTGGGGGAGCAATCCTTGATCTTTATTCCTCTGGATTAACCCTTGTTTCAATCGGTTTACCGGTCAAGCGCCATATCGCTGCCTCAATTGATGCCCTCATTATGTTGGCGGGAACCATCTATATTGTTTGGTTTGCTGATAATTTCTTTGCACCGTTTCAAGGCTTTCTTATTACCTTAGGTGTGCCAGTTGCTGTGTGGTCTGCAATCTTTGTAGCTGATGTGATGATGCGAAAGAAACCATACTCAGAAACAGATTTGTATAACCCATCAGGTCGTTATGGTGCCTGGAATAAGACATCACTGGCGCTGATGGTGGTGGGCTCAATCATCGGTTGGGGATTGGTGACAAATACTTTTGCTTCCTGGTTATCGTGGCAGGGCTATTTACTCTTCCTTATTGGTGGCAAAGATGGAGCTTGGGCTTATGCAAACGTTGGAGTCATTGCAGCTCTGCTCATTGGTTTTTTAGGGCATATTCTCTTATCAAAAAAATCTATAGCTGCGCAGGAGTCCTTCTAAGCCAGATATAGCCCGCAAGTCCTGAAAGAATCGCTGAAATGAATAGTCCCACCCTTACTTGGTCCAATTCTGTTTCCGAGCGTGCAGCGATATCGGCAATTACTAAAGCAACTGTTAACCCCATACCGGCCAAGGTCGCAATGCCAGTGATTTCCTTAATTCCAATCTTTGCATGACCACCAAAGCGCAACACTAGCCATGCAAATAAGGTAATTCCAATGATTTTGCCAATAGATCTGGCGATGATGATGGCGATTGTTGTCTGTGAAGTGAAGGCACTGATATTGATATCAAGAGGAATATTTACGACGACAATAATCGGAACAATAAAATAAGTTGAAACTGGTGTTAAAACTTTGATAATTTTATGGAGCACATGGTTTCTAAAGGGCAAAATGAATCCGATTGCTGCAGCACCCAGTGTTGTTAACGCTTTCATTGGTTCCAAATCATCGCCGTAGAAGATTGCTAAGACGATGAGAGAAAAGAGATCATCGGCAATCGCAAGGGTCAATAGGAATAAGCGAACATGTGGATTGACTCGCTTACCCAACAATGTGAGAACGCCTAGTGCAAGTGCGATATCTGTTGGCATTGAAGCTGCCCACATATGTGAACCTGGATTGATGAGTAAATAGATTCCGGCAGGAACAAGCATGCCGCCCAAAGCTGCAACGATTGGGACAACGGCTGTCTTGAAATCCTTGATGCCATTTTTAATCTCTA
>BJFZ01000144.1 GCA_014190175.1 Actinomycetes bacterium
ACGGTATGAGTATGTGTGTATTGGGAATGGCTGAAGAGTTTAAGCGCGATGGCATTGCGGTAAATGCCTTGTGGCCCCGCACGGTTATTGATACTGCAGCTCTTCAAATGATTCCAGGAATTGATGCGCTAGCTGGTCGTAAGCCCGAAATCTTGGCAGATGCTGCATACATCATCTTTAATCGCCCATCTAGCGAGTGCACAGGAAACTTCTTTGTCGATGATGAATTATTGGCTTCAGAGGGAATTACTGATCTAGAGAAGTATTCTGTTACTCCCGGTACAAAGGATTTCCTTCTCGACTTCTTTCTTGACTAGGATGGAAAAATGATTAAGAAAATCCTTGTATGTACTATTGCCTCCCTGTTTGCCTTCCCAATTACAGCCTTTGCCCATGGGGAAATGGTTCAGGCTACCCCAGCAGTAGATTCAAACGTTCTCACAGCACCTCAAGATGTTTCCATTGAATTTGATGGAAAGCTACAAACTATTGGAAATGCTGTAGTCAACTTGATCACAGTTACTGACAATCAGGGTCAAGTAATCTCATCACCAACTTCAGTTGTTGAGGCAAACAAGATTTCTACAAGACTCCTGTTAACTGACATCACTGGGTTAGTTTTAGTGCGTTACAGAATAGTTTCAGAGGATGGGCACCCAGTAGAAGGAGATTACAGCTTCACAGTGGGGGAAAACCCAATCATGATGAGTGCCCAAGGTGAAGAATCTGTAGAATCAAAAAATGAATCATCATTAAATATCGGCGGAATTGTTTTGATTATCTTTCTCATAATTTTTGCAGTCGGATACATTATTAAAGAGAAAAAGGATAAGAAATAGTTATGCCAGTTTTTGATCTGGAAATAAATGGCCCAAATACGATTCAAGAATCTGAACGCAAAGGTTCTGCGCGGTCATTGTTCTGGCCGTGGGCTGGGGCAAACGTCTCACTCTTAGCCCTGTCCTATGGCTCCTTCTTCTTAGGGTTTGGAATCTCATTTAGGCAGGCCACATGGGCTGCGATCATCGGCACCATTTGTTCCTTTTTCTTAGTCGGTATCAGTTCTTTAGCCGGCAAGCGTTCAAATGCGCCAACAATGGTGTTAGCTCGAGCCTCCTTTGGAGTTAAGGGCAGCATCGTTCCTGGATTCCTTTCGTATTTTATCTTCGTCGGATGGGAAACTGTTTTAGTCTCCCTTGCCACCCTTGCAACAGGGACTGTCTTTTCTAGAATTGGGGGAATAGGCCAAAACCTTGCTCTGATCCTTGGATTTGTAATAGCGGTCTCACTCACTGTTTTTGGTGGAGTTCTTGGATTTAGCGTCATTATGAAGCTGCAAAAAATATTAACGGTAATAACCGTTGTCATGACGCTTGCTTACATCGCACTCACTATCGGCACAATCAATTGGAGTGCTGTAACTGCTATCAAGGATGGTTCAACTCAAGGCTTCATCGGTGCACTCATTTTTGGTGTAACCGGTATTGGACTTGGTTGGGTTAATTGCGCCGCAGATTACTCGCGTTATCTTCCTAGATCTGTTTCAAGCAAAGCAGTTGTGGGATGGACTGTATTTGGAGCTTCGGTTGTGCCCATCATTTTGGTTATCTATGGTGCAGCCCTGTCTGCTAGCAGCAAAGATCTCAGTGAGGCGATTGCTATGGATCCAATCGGTGCTTTGACCTCGCTATTGCCAACATGGTTCTTAATTCCATTTGCTCTTGTTGCAATTCTAGGATTAGTTGGTGGAGCAATTCTTGACCTTTACTCTTCAGGATTAGCCCTAGTTTCAATTGGCGTACCAATCAAACGTCATCAGGCAGCCATAATCGATGCGTTTATTATGTTTGCAGGGTGTATCTATATCGTTTGGCTCGCTGACAATTTCTTCTATCCGTTCCAGGGATTTCTCATCACTCTTGGCGTTCCTGTTGCAGTGTGGTCGGCAATCTTCGTTGCAGATGTCATCATGCGAAAGAAGGCATACAGCGAGAGGGACTTATACGACCCACAAGGGATGTATGGATCAATCAACAAGGGATCTATCGTATTAATGAGTATTGGAACAATAGTTGGCTGGGGATTTGTAACAAATACATTTGCTTCGTGGTTATCGTGGCAGGGTTATCTGCTCTTTCTTATTGGGGGCAAAGATGGCGCTTGGGCATATGCCAACGTGGGAGTTATTGCAGCATTGCTCATTGGTTTTGTTGGTCACATTGTTTTTTCAAGAAAAACTATAGCTGCGCAGGAGTCCTTCTAAGCCAGATATATCCCGCTAGCCCGGAAAGAACCGCAGAAACAAAGAGTCCTAACCTCACTTGATCTAACTCCACCTCAGAGCGTGCAGCGATATCGGCAATTACTAAAGCAACTGTTAACCCCATACCGGCCAAGGTCGCAATGCCAGTGATTTCCTTAATACCAATATTTGCGTGACCACCAAATCGTAACACTAGCCATGCAAATAAGGTAATTCCAAAGATTTTGCCAATAGATCTGGCGATGATGATGGCGATTGTTGTCTGTGATGTGAAGGCGCTGATCTTGATATCAAGAGGAATATTTACGACGACAATAATCGGAACAATAAAATAAGTTGAAACTGGTGTTAAAACTTTGATTACTTTGTGGAGTGCATGCGTGCGCAGCGGAAGAATGAATCCGATTGCGGCGGCGCCCAGCGTTGATAAAGCCTTAATTGGTTCTAGATCACCGCCATAGAAGATTGCTAAGACGATGAGAGAAAAGAGATCATCGGCGATTGCAAGAGTTAGGAGAAATAAGCGCACATGTGGATTGACTCGCTTACCCAACAATGTGAGAACGCCTAGTGCAAGTGCGATATCTGTTGGCATTGATGCTGCCCACATATGTGAACCTGGATTGATGAGTAAATAGATTCCGGCAGGAACAAGCATGCCGCCCAAAGCTGCAACGATTGGGACAACGGCTGTCTTGAAATCCTTGATGCCATTTTTAATCTCTA
>BJFZ01000145.1 GCA_014190175.1 Actinomycetes bacterium
ATTGCGGGATAGGTCGATTATTTCCCGAGCCATTCTCACAAGCGTTACGCACAGATTTGCACAATGGTTGGATACTTCTATAAGCCTGTCTCGGCTAACGTGCCAAGGTACGATTTCATCAATTAAACCAAGTCTGTTAGCCATATCCCGGCGAATTTCATTGGAGTGTATGCCCATCGCAGCCGATGTTCCGGCTGCTCCGTAAAGAGAGATACGGGCTGCTTCGGAAACTGAAGTCCTAATACGCGCGCGGTGTCGATCAATTTCACTAAGGTAAATTGCACATTTTAATCCAAAGGTAGTTGGAACTGCATGCTGGGCGTGAGTGCGACCTGGCATGATTGTCTCAGCATGTTTTACAACCAATGTTTTTAACGCCCCGCCAAGTTGGTCAACATGTGTAAGCAGCAGGGAACCTGCCTGGCGGACTTGAAGCGCAACTGCTGTATCCATAATATCTTGCGTGGTAGCGCCAACATGAAGGACCCCACGTGCATCAGGATGTAGCTGGCTATTTAAGTGAGTAAGTAAAGCAATAATGGGATACCCAACATTTAGCGCACTTTCACGGAAGTTTGCCATATCCGGCATTTCGGCTTGGCTAAGTTGCTCTATTAATTCCAGTTCATTTCTTGAAATGACTCCCTTTGCGCATTGGCTTTGCGCAAGTGCAATTTCAACTGCAATCCAATTCCGATAGGTAGCGCTGAGAGAGAATATGTCACCCGCGGCTTTATCCTGATACAGCCAATCTAAAAGATTCGTCGGCTGCTCACTCATCTCAGACACATCAATCGCCCCTCATTAGTAATATTGCATCACAAACTATTAAATAGAGTTTTATCGTTGAGTCTTGACAAAGATTTTTGCTCCCTTTACCCTTCAGTCTATCGATTGACCAACTATTCGTGCAAGAGTTTTTGCCATGACTATTATCAGCAATTATTGAACAAGGGGGCCCGTGACCACAATGACAAATCAATCTCCGAAGATTTCCCGTGTGACCGGTTCTCAAGTGGCGGCTCTAGCCAAAGTCGATGCCGCAGTCGTTTCTAAGATTCTAAAAAAAGACCCCGCCCTTCGAGTTTCTTCTGAGACTCGCAAGCGAGTGATGGATGCGATTGAGCAACTCGGGTATCGTCCAAATTACGCAGCTCAGAGATTACGTAGCTCACGCAAGATCGGTGCCGTTGGACTTATTATTCCAAGCTTTTTAAAACCAGCCTTTGCTGAGATCGCGCACGGAGCGGAAATTGCAGCGCTCAAGCAAAAAGTTGCGCTCTTCGTAACTTCAAATAGCGAACTAACGACTCCCCTAGAACTCATCATCGATCTCGTTGCTTCAGGCAGAGTTGATGCCTTGCTAATCGCTGGTGGCTCATCCTCTGAAACCGCTGAGATCAATGAGTATCTCAGTGCTCGAAACTTTCCGTACCTATTCTTAAACCGCCAAAGCGTTGGGGTTAAGCGATCTCTGTTCCTCGATGATGAATATGCCATTAGTTTGCTGGTTGATCACCTCGTGGAACTGGGGCACAAGAAAATCTACAACATCGCAGGTAGATCAAGCATGGAGACCGGAAAGCGCCGCCAGAACGCCTTTAAAAAGGCAATTACCGAAGCTGGACTGACTTTTAGCCCTGATTTGATCGTTGAGGAAGAGTACAGCGCCCTTGGTGGCCAGCGCGGATTCCAAGAGATTTTAAAGCGTAAACCTAAAGCAACTGCGCTCGTGGTCTCAGAATTTAACATGGCAGTCGGTGCGCTAAACGCAGCCCGAAAAGCAAAAGTAGTCGTGCCAGATGATTTGTCAATGGTTGCATTTAATAACTTGGAATTTGCTTCACTTCTAAATCCAACCTTGACAACAGTTGGATTACAACTGCAGCACCTAGGTGAAGAAGGTCTCAACTTGCTTATTGAAAAACAGCCAAAGGAAGAAATCTGTCAGACCGTTTCAGAAAGTGCAGAATTGTTCTTGCGTGAATCCTCGAAATCGCTCCGGAAATGAGAACCAGATGAAAGAGATCGATCTCGGTGCACTTAGTCTACTTGAAGATGAAATAGTCCACGATGTTGTCAGGTTTTCGAAATCTTTCAATCGCAAGATTCGGCAAGATCCCCCTCATCAATTGGGGATACCGACTCAGTACTTAGCCACGCTGGCGGTCAAGCGTGGAGATTATGCAAAGGCTGATGAGTTAGCGCAATACATGCGCCAGGAAAGTGATTTTATCTTTGATTCAATGATGGTGCTCTGGCTAAAGCAATTAATGGATCATGCTAAAAAAGTTTTAGGCATGGAAAAATACGAAAACATTTTTCGAGTGCCGGAGTTACATGTTTGGGCAAGCTTCCAGCGTGTGGGTAATGATTTTATTGATGAAGCCCTCGCCTTTTTGGAGCAGAAAAACGACGAACAATTTGATACCTGTTTGAGCCATGCCCGTCGTGTATATAAAACAATGGGCGATGAAGTAGTTAAGTTTGTTCAAGATATTTTGACTGAGGTTCTTCTGGTTGAGGGACCAGATGGGCCGGTTTCAGCGCTCAGAGGGCCTTACGAAACAATTTGGCAGAAGCGTTACAAAACATGGGAAACGCTTACCGGCGAAGAAAGACTGCAACTTTCCTGCGAAGGTATGCGTGCGCATTTCGGTGGGCCAACCCGTCAGGGAGAATTTAAAGTCGTTGATGAAGGCAAGCGGTTCCGAATGACTTTTGCGGGTTGTGGCACAGGCGGGGTATTACGTCGCGGTGATATTGAAACAGGCGAAGGTCCATATATGTCCGTGGGAACCGTTAAGACACCTCAGCCTTATTCATGGGGAAAGACAGAGATGCCTTGGTATTGCACACATTGCAATCTTTATTTAGAACATTGGCCAGTTGAGGATGCTGGAGTCAATCGCCGCCCAGTTATTTTCATTGATGATCCTAAATCTACTGTCACGACTGAATGGCTG
>BJFZ01000146.1 GCA_014190175.1 Actinomycetes bacterium
AGCGATACTGCTTTGCATCAACAAATGATGATTCATAGGTTGCCGCCCACTTGGCATAGAGCCGGCGATTATCATCGGGAGTCTTTACTGAATAGGCCTCATCTAAACCTAAAACCTCATCGCTCATTTGAGAATATTAGCGCCGCATATCGCCCTAAACAATGCCATATGTTTGCGTGAATGCAGCGAATCCACTGGAATTGGAAGTGATGAGAATTTTGCAACAACTATTTTTGCCGTAGGATCAATCCAAACATATTGCCCATAGATTCCAACACCATAAATCTCGCCTGCTGAACTAGCAGTAATCCACCACTTATTTTTGTATGAGCCGCCAGGATGTAATGCCTGTAAATAATCGGCCGATATAACATCCTCAGATGCACCCGCAAATGTTTCCTTAATCCAAACCTTTGGAATTAATTGCCTTTCTTTGACGCAACCGCCATTGAGTATTAGCTGGCCAAATAGAGCCAAGTCTCGGGCAGTGCATGAGATTCCACCATTTCCAACTGCCAGACCCTGCGAATCGAGAATTATTGAAGCATCATGCATGGCACCCATCGGCTGCCACAGTTCTCGTGTTAATAGATCTTGGTACTTTTCTCCTGTTACCTCTGAAATTAACCAGGCAAGCACATCAGTGTTAGCTGAACAATATTGGTAGCACTTTCCATGCTTGCCACTTGCTATCAATGTTTTTAGAAAACTTCGGAGTCCTAAATCTTCACCAGTGGAATTAGAGCGCCAACCAGCGGCACGGTCTAATCTCGTCATCTCGGAGTTTGGATCTAAGTAATCTTCTGAAAAATTGACGGCTATCGTCATATCTAATGCTTGGGCAATAGTTGCACTTTCATAAACCGAACCTGCTAGTTCTGGCAAATAGAAGCCTATTGGTTTATTGATATCTATTACACCCCTATCGGCCATTATCGCATAAAGAGCTCCAAGGATAGATTTTGAAACTGATTGCAATAAGTGAAGAGAATGAGAAGTCATGCCGTTAAAGTAGCTCTCAAACACCAAGTCACCTTTGTGCAATACAACAATTGCATCAGTATCAAGATCACTTAATAAATCTGGTAATGTAAAAGTACTTCCGGCAACGTCGATAACAAGATTATTAATTCTCGAGTCAGTCACCTCTTGAATACCTGGAGAAGTTTCAAGTGCTGAAATAGTTGCAGTTGGTAAGAACTCAGAAATGTTTTGAAATGCCCATCGGTTGAGGGGGGCATTTTGCCAGTCATCTAAGTCAAAATTTGCAGGCAAATTGCTGTAATTCTCACTCCCGCCCGAGTAAGCCCTAATCAACTCTCGAGTAAATGGATCTCGCGGAGTGTTGATGACATCTGCGGTTTTGCCCAATTCAACAAAAACGCCATCTTTCATTACAGCCACTCGATCACTTAGATGTGAGACAACATCTAGATTATGGGAGATGAGAAAATATGTCAGATCAAAGTCCCGGCGCAACTCTTCTAAGAGGTTGAGAATCTGTGCCTGAACTGATAGATCCAGGGACGATGTTGGCTCATCTAAGAGAACAATCTTTGGGTTGGTAGCAAGGGCTCGGGCTATGGCAACACGCTGGCACTGTCCACCGGATAATTCATGCGATTTACGGGTCAATTGGTTTCTTGCAAGGCCTACACGATCCATGAGGAAGGAGACTCGCTTATCAATCTCCAGGCTGCTTTGTCCGGCAAGCACGAGTGGTTCTGCAATGGCATTTCGAAGGCTCATACGAGGATTAATCGATCCAGCTGGATCCTGAAAAACAAAACCCAAATTCGATCGCAGGGAACGTGTTGCCTTTCTAGATTTTCCTTCTAAATTCTCTCCCAAAATTGTTACTGCACCACTCGTTGGTTTGGTAATTCCAAAGGCACAACGGGCCAAAGTACTTTTACCTGATCCTGATTCTCCAACTACACCGAGAACTTCACCTTTATATAAATCGATTGAGATCGAATTAACTGCAGTGAAGCTATTTTTGCTATCACGGGTAGGAAAACTCTTACTTACGTTAGAAATTTGTATAACTATTTCACTCATTGTCCTGCCTCCCAGCAAGCAACGCTCTGATTCTTAAGTAGTTTGAGAACTGGCTCTTGCGCACATTTATCTACACGTTGCGAGCAACGATCAGCAAATGCACACCCCACGAGTGATGACAGATCTGATGGCACATTGCCGGGAATCGCGACTAAATTACCTCGGGTTTTGTCGGCACTTGGAATAGCACCCAATAGCCCACGTGTGTATGGATGTTGCGGTGAATTCATGACATCGCGAGTAGGGCCAGTTTCAACAATACGTCCTGCATAAACTACTGCAATCTCATCTGATACTTTCGCCACCGCACTAACATCATGTGAAATAAACAGCATCGCAAAACCTTCGCTTTTTTGAAGTGAAACTATTAAAGATAACACTTGATCACCGATAGTTGCATCCAGCGCTGTTGTTGGCTCATCAGCAATCAATAATTTCGGACTAGAAATTAATGCCATTGCAATCATGCATCGTTGTAACATTCCCCCTGAAAGTTGATGCGGGTAGCAAGCCAAAATCCGCTTAGTATCTTTTAGGCCAACAGATTCAAGTCGTTGAATTAAGAGCGAACCAATTTCAGCTCGAGCAATATTGCGCCGTTGTGCAACCATCTTCAATTGAGCACCCACGGTAAAGATTGGATTAAATGCCGACTGTGGATTTTGAAAAATCATTGTTATTTCTGAGCCCCTCAGTGAGGCCATCTCATCGCTCTTTAAAGCGCCGTGCTCTGCAAACTCAATCAAACCGCGCTGAACTGCAGAAGAAGGTAGCAAACCCATCACGGCTGTTGCGGTGAGAGTCTTGCCGCAGCCAGTTTCTCCAACAATACCAAGGGTTTTTCCGGCCTTAATCTCTAAGTTCATGCCCCTTAAGGGAGAATTTACGACTATACCCTTGAT
>BJFZ01000147.1 GCA_014190175.1 Actinomycetes bacterium
TGATGCCATTTCACTACGCCCGCGCGTACCGTTCGCAGAGCATACGAAACCTGGGGTAAGGTCGCCAATTATGTTGCTCTCAGATCGTGATATCCGCTCACAAGTTGAAGCCGGTCGGGTAAAAGTCGAGCCTTTTACTTTGGAGATGATCCAACCATCCAGTATTGACGTTCGGCTAGATAGATTTTTTAGAGTCTTTGAAAATCATAAATACTCTGTAATTGATCCATCCCTTGAGCAATCTGAACTAACGCGCGAAGTTGAAGTGGCACCAGATGAACATTTTATTTTGCATCCTGGTGAATTTGTCCTAGCGAGCACTTATGAAATTATCACTTTGCCTGATGATATTGCTGGGAGACTTGAAGGAAAATCATCTCTAGGTCGATTGGGCTTGTTAACGCATTCAACTGCAGGATTTATTGACCCAGGATTTTCTGGACACATAACTTTAGAACTTTCCAATGTGGCAAATTTGCCAGTGAAATTATTTCCAGGCATGAAAATCGGTCAACTTTGTTTGATTAAATTATCTAGTCCTGCTGAACACCCTTATGGAAGTGCGATTTATGGATCACGTTATCAAGGTCAACGAGGACCTACAGCTAGTAAATCATTCTTGAAGTTTCATCAAAGTAAAATAAATTAAGAAGCAGTAAGCCATGTTCTTCGTTTTGCCTGCGTACCTAATTACTGCAATAGCACTTGCCCTTTTTGTAAATGCTGGCTGGAAAATCTATTCCTTACTGAAATCGGGGCAACCTGACCCAACTAGGTCTGATCATCGCGCTAAACGACTTCAATATATGTTGCGAGAAGTGTTAGGGCACACAAAAATGTTGCGTTTTACTGCAACCGGTATCGCACATTGGTTTGTAATGATTGGCTTCGGAGCATTACTGGGAACTTTAATCACGGCATACGGGCAAGTCATAAATCCTAAATTTGTGCTACCGATAATTGGTCACTTCATTCCTTATCTTGTCTTTGCTGAGGCGATCGCTTGGCTAACTGGAATCGGAATCGTTACGTTAATTGGAATTCGGCAATTTACCCGATTTAGTCGAAAAGATAGAGACGGAAAACAATCTCGATTTTATGGTTCATCGAGTTGGAAAGCTTATTATGTAGAAGGAACGATTTTAGTAATTGTATTTTGTGTCATCGCACTTCGCGGATTAGAAGGAGCGTTAGAGAATCAAAGTGCATGGAGTTGGAATTATGCGTTTTCATATCCAGCGGTTCAATCTTTTAGCGGTCTCTCTTCCTCTGATTTAGAAACAGCAATTAAATCTGTGGCATTAGTAAAAATTCTTGTTTCGATGGCTTGGTTTATAGTCCTTGCCCTCAATTTAAATATGGGAATTGCTTGGCATAGATTTCTAGCATTTTTCAATATCTACTTTAAAAGAAATGCCGATGGAAAGAATTCACTAGGTGAATTGCCAGAGCTGCTCTCTAAAGGAAAGCCAGTAGATTTCGAAGACCCGGCCGAAGATGACATTTTCGGAATTGGTAAATCAGCAGATATCTCTTGGAAAGGCTTGCTTGATATGGCCAGCTGCACTGAGTGCGGTCGCTGCCAATCTCAATGTCCAGCTTGGCATACTGATAAACCACTTTCACCCAAATTATTAATTATGGCGATGCGTGATCATGCGCTTGGAAGTATTGGGGATACCGACAATCAAGCTCCAATAGTTAGCGTAAATGGACCTATAACTCCAGATGTACTTTGGTCATGCACCTCATGTGGAGCGTGTGTAAATGAGTGCCCAGTTGATATCGAGCACGTAGACCACATTATTAATATGCGCAGATATCAAGTTTTAGTTGAATCAGAGTTCCCAGCCGAACTTGCAAACACCTTTAAGAATTTAGAAAAAGCTGGCAACCCTTGGGGCGCTAATCGAAATGATCGCAACGCGTGGATCGCAGAATGTGATTTCCCGATTCGGATCGTCGAAGGCGAATTACCTGAAGATGTTGAGTATTTATTTTGGGTTGGCTGCGCTGGCGCTTATGAAGAGCGCGCTAAGAAAACTACAAAAGCTGTTGCTGAATTGCTTTATCGTGCTGGTGTTGAATTTGCAGTGTTAGGCAAAAGTGAGACTTGCACCGGGGATCCGGCACGTCGCGCAGGTAATGAATTTCTATATCAAATTTTGGCTCGTGAAAATATAGAGACATTAAAAGAAACTTTCGGCAATAGGGGAGTTAAGAAAGTAGTTGTGACTTGCCCACATTGCTTCACAACAATTGGTCGCGACTACAAACAAAGTGGTTTCGAATTAGAAATGGTGCACCACACACAATTGCTAAATCAATTAGTGCGTGAAGGAAAATTAACTCCAGTTACCAAATCAACGAAGAGTGTTACATATCATGACCCTTGTTATCTCGGTCGTCACAATGAAATTTATGAGCCACCTCGCGAATTACTTGAAGCTACTGGCGTAAAGATTTCTGAGATGCCGCGAAACAAAGACCGCTCTTTTTGTTGTGGTGCTGGCGGTGGAAGAATGTGGATGGAAGAGAAAATTGGAACGCGTATTAATTTAAATCGAGTTGATGAGGCGATCGCGACCGGGGCAGAAGAGATCGCGGTCGCGTGCCCATTCTGTCGAGTGATGGTTTCAGATGGTGTCAGCGCTCAAGCCCCAGAAGGCGGCCCCGAAGTGCTTGATGTGGCCCAGCGCTTATTGGGGAGTTTGGGCGCCCGGGACTAGTTGGGAGTAGCCGGGAATAGATTTAAGGCGATAGCCGTTTTCTTATATAAAGGAAGTTGAGTCGGGTTGACTCAGGTTTTTTGACAACAACCCACCTCACGCTGCAGGATTACCCCCGATCCGCCCCATATATAAGGAGAAATAGAAGATGGCTAGAGCAGTAGGAATTGACCTCGGAACGACCAATAGCGTGGTTTGCGTACTTGAGGGCGGCGAGCCAACAGTGATCG
>BJFZ01000148.1 GCA_014190175.1 Actinomycetes bacterium
GTAGAACGACTTAACCACCGGCCACGCAAAGTGCTTGGGGGGAAATCACCGCATGAAGTATTATTCGGAGTGGAGATGTGCTACACCAAGCCACCATTAGCTGTTGCACTTCGAACTTGAATCCGCCACATGAGACCTATCTTGAATTTGCCGCACAAATTGATCTGCGTGCATTAACAAAAATGGTGTGGCCATTTTCAATTCCTCCGGCTCTCGCTCAATCACCAAAGATAAGTCAAATAGATCTCGAGCGGCAGCCTGATCTCCCCTATGCCAGAGTTTTTTTGCAACAATTTCAACAGCAGTTTCCACGCGAATGGTATTCCCAAAAATAGTCCACTCTTCATAGCCGGGATTAGTGAGATTAGGAGAAGCCACAAAATCAATCTCCCCTTCAGGGCGCATCAACTTGACGTATAAATTCGGTTCCTCAACATAATGTGATGAAACATCAGCCGCTACATCACTTAATCTGGGTGTTACAAATCCGAGGTACTGTGGATCGGGCACAAAAATATCGATGTCTTTGCTCATGCGATGCTGGTAACGCAACATAAGAACGGTGCCACCGCCAAACGTCCAAAACGGATCAATCGTTCCATGCTTCTTAATATCATCAATGATGCGAAGCGCATGGGGCAAAAGTTCTTGCCATACACCAGGGGGAAGATCACGTTCTGGCATGACTTTGTTCATCAACCTTCACCGCCAAGCCATTCTTGGTGAATGCATCTCCTTGGTCCACCGATCAATATTTTTCCAAATAATTTTGGGAGGAGTTTTGCTCGCTTTAGCCGCCTGTTCCACCGCCGACACAATCATGGGCAACGGTGCCTCATCTAGCAAAGTAGCCATATACGGGAAAATGGTTTCCGATATTTCTCCCGACACCAGAGACTTTGCAAGGTCTGAGCTCGTTAATTTATTTTTGTAACTGACGCTCGCAGTTTGACTGACTACCTCTAGGGCATCTTGCTTTTTCTGCCGCCCTAGGATTGAAATATCCAATCCCATCAGACTGAGCAGAGAAAATAATTTAGCAGCCCCCAAATCCTTGAGGGTGCCGTTTTCCAAATGAAGAATGGTGGATCTTGAAAGATTGCCGAGTTTAGCCAAACGATCTTGAGTTAACCCAAGATCTGCCCGGCGATTGGCCACCTGAAGTCCAATTTTACGTAAGTTCACGCGATTATTGTGACACAACTATTAAATAAATGTGTAATATATTACGCAATTATTTGAGAAAATCAACTGATGCCAGATACTATGCCATAACAAGCTTTTATTGATCTCAGTCGGCCATCTTTGTTTTTAATAAGGCGCGCAAGAATTTCACTGCTCTTTCTACTGCCTCTTCGTCACTAGGCCTGTAGGTGAGAACATTGATTTCATTAAATTGGGGCTTTAATACATGAAACCTAGCCTGATTCAAGCTGGGATGCCTGATTTAGGGTAAACGTTCGAACAAACAGACGTTGGTCGGTAGTGGTGAGTTGTCGCTGACTAATTTTACGCCGTCACTCTTACTTCGATATGACGACCAAGCGCTGATGCTGCCGCCTCGATTTGCTCTAATTTTGAAGCGTGGCGTAAATCAAATAAGCGATCGACTTGTGGTAGATGCCAACCCAAGCGCCTCGCTAACTCTGCCTTTTTGATACCTTGCTCAGTCATTGCCTGATACACGCCCAATTTTGCGCATTCTAGCGCTGTTGGAGATACGGTTATTTCACCCCGTTTAGCCTTACTTGGCAATGGCAATGCCTTACGAGACTCGACATAAAAAGAGAGTCCCGTTTCCAAAGCATCCACAGCATTCAGTAATGCCTCTTCTTTATTGGCACCAAATGTAATTGCTTCTGGAACATCCCGAAAAGTCACTAAGATAGTGTCTCCATCTCTAGTAAACGTTGTTGGGTAATTAAACATATTTTTCCTGTTATTTCAGACTCAAATGCCGCTTAATTGCAGATTCTAGGCCTTTTCCCAGCTCCGTCGTTCCATGCATCGGTAAAGTAGATTGTTTGCCATTTAAAAATACTTTTAAATGAGACTCTACCCGGTAAGAAAGTAGCCCCTTGTTGCTATAACCACTTTTTCATTTGCTTGGAATTCACGATTTAAATATTAACAGATCTGTTGTGTTTTGGTACCTACAATTTTTTGTTTTAGTTTGTGTCATGAGCCTAATGCATTGATGTAAAAACGAAGTGGGTGCACGATTGGAGTCCGCCTGCGAAATTTTGGGTATCGATCAGCTTCCATCCAATGCGGGCATCAATGGCAATGATCTGGTCAGCGACGCTCAACGGCCCCACGCTGTTCGTTCAGTCCCTAGCCAACTTTCAGGGGCCATATCCTTCGCCAATGGAACGCTGACTGTTGGAACTGTCTAACGAATGCTAGAAGGATCTTCTATTCGTTTCATGCTTTTTCTTTATATTGACTCAAAAGATTGATTTATAGATAATATGAAGTAATAAATCGTTCCATAAATCGTTTAATTTCGAGCTGTCATGACTGAACGTGCCTCAGAAGCGCTCATTAAACTTCTCAGAACCCACCCCCGTGCGGGGGGTAGTGAACTCTGCACCCGTTTGGGGGGAATCAGCCGGGCAACTTTCATGCGTCTTATTCGCTCGGTCGGCGATGACATCGTCATTGGTGGACGGGCCCGGCGGACCCGGTATAGTCTCCGGCGTCCTTTGGCCGGAAAATTAACGCCGATCCCAGTCTATCGCATTGACGAGGTGGGTGTTGGGCATGAACTCGGTGAGTTGTCACTGACCTACCCTGAAGGATCCGTCCTGTCCGCCCCGAGCACATTCCCCTGGCCTCTGGACCAAGATATGAATGATGGATGGTTTGATGGCGTCCCTTATCCGCTCTTTGATATGCGACCACAAGGTTTTCTTGGTCGCAATTTTGCCTACCATCACGCTCTCGACTTAGGCGTGC
>BJFZ01000149.1 GCA_014190175.1 Actinomycetes bacterium
GATGTTTTCTTGACTAATTTTCTTCCGGAAAGGTTGCAAGCGCTCAGCCTTACATCCCAAGAGTTACGAGCAAGCCGACCTCGCTTAATATTTGGAAATCTTTCCTCATACGGTTCCGAAGGACCAGATGCACAAGCCCCTGGTTATGACGCAACGGTGCAAGCACGCACTGGAATCATGCATGTTACTGGTGAGTCTGACGGAGACCCAGTCCGTGCCGGGGTTTCTGTTTTAGATATCGGTGGAGGGATGTGGTTGGCCATCGGAGTCTTGGCTGCATTGGTAAAGCGCGATAGGACTGGAGAAGGAAGTGTTGTTGAGACCTCACTTTTTGAAACAGGAGCACTCTGGGTGAGTTATCACTTATTAGCCAATCAACTTACGGGCAAAGCATCAGTTAGATCCGGCGCAGGCCATCCAGCTTTTTCTCCTTACGGACTTTTTGCAACTTCTTTTGGAACGCTCTGTATCGGTGTTGGTAACGATAACATTTTTCTAAAGCTATGCAGGTTGATTAATCGGAAAGATTTAAGTGATGATATTCGATTCTTGACTAATTCTGACCGTGTCAACAACGCACTCATCCTAAAAGTCGAAATAGAAAAGTCTCTTGCAAGCAAGGATGCAGTTTACTGGGCGCAAGTTCTGGGGAATGGTGGAGTACCCACAGATCGTGTTTCACTACCTGAAGATCTTTTGAACGATTCGCAAGCTAAATCGGTTGGTATGTTGCTTGATTATCCAGATACAACAACACAAGTCCAGTTGATTCCAGGGCTTCCTCTACGCTTTGATGGTGTACGTCCACCGATTCGCTTGGCTGCGCCTCATCTGGAGTGATGAGTCAATACGCTTCCACCAATTGTGAAGAGATTCTCAATATAGTTTTTTGTTGCGTTGGAATCCCTTTCGGCCCCAAAACTCCCACATTCCCATCACCGTGAGAACAAGTGCAAAGCCAAAAAGAAGGTCCTCAACAGGTGCGCTTGCAATCCGGATTCCAATAATTGTCTCTGGGTCATACATGACGATGGCTTTGCCATCATCTCGAGGTTGCGTGAGCCACCAGTTAGTTATTAGCTGAAAAGGGAAAATGATTGCATAGGAGAGCCAAAAGGCAAGCCGTGTTAAAAGCGAGTTTTTGAAAAGAAAAAGATCAATCATGATTGAAAGAGAAAAGGCAGTTATTGCAATATCGCTATAGATCATGGCTCTTGATTCTTTCCAAACTCCTTCTCACGCAAGTGAGGTTTCACCGTCGTTACGCCCTCGATGGTCAAGATGGCTGCCACGGGAACGATGATGAAAAAGAGAAACTCTTCTAATGGAATATCAAAAGGGCCGTAGATTCCAAGCATTCGATCCCTATTGAAAAACCAATGCCTTTGGGCGATTGCATATGCATCCCAAGCCAGAAAGAGGATGCTCACGGGAAGAATGCTCAGTAAGGCCCTTTTCCATCTTCGTAGAACATTTGTCTTGAGAAATATTTCAAGCCAAAAAGAACCAAAAACTGTGAAAACCAACATCGCTGAGTAACCAAATTTTTCCACATCAAATCTTCTCACATCTATCTTTGATAGGGTTCCACCAGATGGGGGAGATATGAAGGAAAGTCAAGTCCAACTCTTAAATCGGGTGCGATTGTTTTCGAGTCTGGCTGTTTTACTGGTGATAGTGCTCTCAATGATCTTTGTGGATCTGCTGGGTGAGAACTCAATGAGCTGGCAGGTTGCATTAGCAGTAGTGGCTCTTGCTATTGGGATTCCCCATGGGGCACTCGATCACCTAGTAACGATGCCAAAGGCACAACCTTTGAAGATGAGCGCATTTGTCATCGTTTATGTTGGAGTAGCAGCCTTGGCCGTGATTGTAATATTGAGCTTCGATACGATTGGCTTTATTGCCGTGCTCTTCATGAGCGTAGTACATTTTGGAATCGGGGATGCCGCATTTCTCAATGAGATTGACAGGCGAGAAGATTCAAAAAAGAGATTATCTCGACTACTTTTTATACCAGCTGCTGGTTTCACACCTGTTTTTATTCCACTCGTGAACTCGGCTAGTACCCAGGCTTTGGGCAGCGTGAATCCAGATCTCATCAATTGGCATCGTGGACTCAATCAAGAGATATTTTTTATGGTCTGTGCTCTTGCAGTTATCTCAATAATTGCCCTTGTTTTGGGCGCACGATTGCGTGAGGCGATTGATCTCTCTCTGCTACTACTACTGGCCCTGCTGACGCCACCCCTAATTGCATTTGCCACTTACTTCGGATGTTGGCATGCGATGCGCCACACCGCGCGGCTGACTCTTACTTTACCCAAGTGCCAAGAGCGGTTTGCACGACATGAGATTGGTAGAGCTTTTTTAAAGGCCGTTATTCCAGGGTTGCCAGCCTTGTTGGGAACATTTGCTATAGCCGGAGTTCTTGCACTAGGTGGACAGAGTTTTACCGATGAGTTCTTCTGGATGGCCTTGGTAGTTGTGTGGGCACTCACGGTCCCTCATATGGTTATTACCGCAAAATTAGATCGTGCAGCACTAACCTGAGCCGGTGAAGATAAGAGTTTCTTTCGTTGCACTATTGCTCTTAGGGTTACCAATCATGTCGGCTCAAGGAGCCCCCATGTATGTATTTCCAGTCATTGATTGCAATTACACCTATGTAAAATCTCACCATGACTATCCGGCCACAGATATTTTGACAAAGGCCGGCTGTAAATTTGTAGCTCCTACAAATGGTGTCGTCAATGAAGTCAATCGCATCGACAGCTGGAGTGGTAAAACTAATCTAGGCCTAGATCGCGGAGGTCTCTACGTTTCAATAATTGGCGATGATGGTGTGCGCTATTACGGATCTCACTTACGCTCGATTCCAAAGAGCATTGAACCTGGTGTAGTTGTTGCCG
>BJFZ01000150.1 GCA_014190175.1 Actinomycetes bacterium
TTTACGCCGGCTTGCTGCATTATTCGATGGCTGACCAACATAATTTCGAAGCGCGAACACCCCTACAAGCGGCAAAAAACATTCCGCAGGCATGGATTGCACCTTGCTCCACATATCTTTTTGTAAAATGTCTTCAAAAAAATTAATTACATTTTTAATGCGCTCGGCACCACGCTTATAAACTTGTTGTGAAGCCTTCAACAATGATTCTTGATTGCCGTTGGGAATAGAATCTGCATCTAAACCTTCTAATTGACGTTGGGCTTGCCTTGGATCATTCGGAGTTCCTGCGATTAATAAAAGGGCTAATTTAGGCAGAACACTAATACTATTAAAAACATCTTTGCCAATTCCATCGGCAAACACACTTTTAATAATTTCCATTAAGTGTTTTTGTTCTTGCTCCATTGCAAGCCGTGCATTGACTAAGTCTTGTGTTAAAAGTTTTTTGCCAGAAATATTTAACTTTATAAATTGGTCGCAAACAGTTCTATAATCTAAATCTCCACCTTCCGTACTAGCGCTTTTGATTTCTGAAACGGGAACCTCATATTTTCTTAGACGGCTCCGTAAAGTTTCTAGTAATAATTTAAATTGTTCACCCTTAGCACCTGGATGAATTTTTAGAATATCAACAATGGCCGCGTCCCAACTTTTATCCGACAACAGCAAAACCCATAAAGGGAGAAACTTTGCGAATGCACTTCCTGGATCCATCTTATTGCGATCCACAAGCCGAATGAGCGGATAAATTTGATCGGCAGGACTTGTATGGGTTTTAAATATCGCCCCATTGAAATTTCGCTTCAGAAAATCCTTCCAATTAAAGGCAAACAATCTAGGGTCTTTGCCTTTAATTGCTGGACCCCGATTTGGTTTTCTAAGATGCTGAGCAAGTGTAGAAAGTCTTTGCTGACCATCTAATAGCAAATCTGCATCATGCTGAATAGCGTTATTTGCACCAGCAATTGCGCGTAATTTGATATCACCTTTTTCACTTTTTTTTAACGCCGCATACTTTACAATTGTAAGCGACCCGATTGGATATCCGCAAAGCACACTCGCCATCAATTTTCTACGCTGCACGGGCGACCAACACATTTCTGGATTTCCAAACCGATCGCCGCGTTGAAATCCAGGTAATCCCAATTCTCCTTGAGATACACGTTTTAGAAGCGCTTCTAACTTCTGTGAGCTAGCACTCACTTCACCAATCTCCGGAAAATCAAATGGTACAAATTCAAGCGTCATATTTTACCTGACCCACCAGAACTATCTAAATCAGAACTATCATCTTCTTCAGGCAGTTCAAGAGACAGGGTCGATGAAAATCCATCTTCATCAGTGTCTAATGTAAGGGTCAAGTCATCAGAGTCGTCTTCTTCCTGGTCTGAGCTGAATGTCAACTTTAAGTCTTGAGCATCCCCGGATTCGTCTGTGTCTAATACAAGCGTTGACCCGGCACTATCTTCTTTCTCATCTTTCGGCAATTCAAGTTGTAGATCAGTTACCTCTTCTTCTTCATCAGTATCCAGGGGTATTGTAAATTGGCTAGCAACTTCATCTTTATTGTCCGAGGTAAAGGTCAGCTTTAAATTTTGTTTATCCTCGTCATTTTCATCATCATCGTCGTCATTATCATCGGCGGATGAAATTACAGGGGCTTCTGGGTCATCTTCTTCTAATAAAGGGGCAAAATTAAACGCTACTGCTTCGTCATCTTCGGTATCTACAACATCTTGGCCAATAGGAGTGACTTCGTCTACTGGTTTGGCAGTTAAGTCTAAGGGTTCAGATTCGCCTTCTAACTCAAATGTGGGTGTGGTATCAGTACTGAGAACAGTAGGAAAATTTTCAGGCATCTGGATGACTGGGGCCAATTGAACTGCAGTAGGCTGAACCGAATGCAATGCAGCAACCTTTTTTAATTCCTCTATAAACATGCGAATGCGCCAGAGTGGTTCGCTATTTGAAAGACCGGTGTCAGCAATAATTTCCAGAACAATCGGAGCCAATACTTCACGAGTTGTACCACTGGCCCGGCGGAGTAATATTGCTGTCTCAGCAACGAAAATTGATTCGCTATCTGACATAAATTTTTTGCCGATATCTTGACTCAGTGGTTCACTCTTAGTCTGAGAAATATCAAGTTCAACAACTGAGTCACGAACTAGTTCACCAAGACTGGCAACATCAGAGTTTGGTGATCGTTGATACCAACAAACCGCACAAATCCTTAAAAGCAAGTCAATAGTTTCTTGGGATGAATTTGCAAATTGAGATTGAGTCATTCAAGCATTATCACAGGTTTGAAAGCAAAAGAAAACCCAAATTACAGTTTTTTATGATGTTTCAATCTTGTAGGATGGTCATGAGATGAGTAGACAAGTTGCCACAACTCAAGCCCCTAGGGCTCAACAGGAATCACGTAAATCACCTGTTACTAATGTTGCTCCATCCAAGGAAGAACGCCTTGCCAAATCAAAGATATCTATTTTCTTGGCCATACTTTGGGTCGCAGAAGCCGACGCTCCACTCACCAGATCTCAATTTAGCAAACTACTTAAAATTTTCCTTAAGTTTCCTGCAGCGTTTGGTGGAGCTTTAGTTGCAAGTCAAAGCGTCACAGCAGATCGTCTTGAAGAGTCATTTCGTGAAATTTACAATCAATCGAACTCTCACCGAAAGCAAATTTTTATAGCAGCGGTAACAGCGACAACTATCGACAGAGAAATTGGACCGGCTGCATGGCACTCACTCGCGCTTCTAGCTGATGTATGTGCGCGCGGTATCGGCGGTGAAGAACTTTTACAAATTACTTTTCGCGAACTTAAAGTTAAATTACCTGCTGCTATACCTCGACCTGATTTAGTAAGTTGGTGGAAATCAGATGGCGCTCGCTGGGA
>BJFZ01000151.1 GCA_014190175.1 Actinomycetes bacterium
ACAGCAGTTGCAGGAACTTCCATCGGGAAGGAAAATGGGGTTACCGCGCCAGTGATAACTCAAGTTCTGGGTCGGCCAACAAACACCTCAATCGCAGTAAGTGTTTTATCCTCACAACCCATCACAACGTTTGTTGAGTATGGAACTTCAAAGACACGTTATTCAGGTAAGACGTCTCAATTGCAAACGGCCCCGAGTGCTCCAGCAGTCTTTGATATCGAAGGTTTGCGTGCTGGCACGAAGGTCTACTACCGAGTTAATTACAAGGGCGCTTCAGATGCAAACTTTGTAAATGGAAAGCAATATTCATTCACTACTGCTCGCAAGACAGGATCCACATTTAGTTTCTCAGTTCATGGAGATACTCACCCAGAGCGTGCTGGAAAAATGTTTAATGCGGAGCTGTATGGAGTAACTCTTGCCAATATTGCAGCCCAGCAACCAGATTTTCACATCATGATGGGCGATGACTTCAGTATTGATCCACTCATCGGCAAGGGGCAAGCAGATAAAGTCAATGTCGAAAAGATCTATAGCACTCATAGAAATTGGTTAACAACTGCAACTAGCTCAGTTCCGCTCTTTCTTGTAAATGGCAACCACGAACAAGCTGCTGCCTACCTGCTGGATGGAACCGATTCTAACCCAGCGGTTTTAGCTGGCAATGCTCGTTTGAAGTATTACCCACTGCCAGCACCTGATTCCTTTTATTCAGGAAATACAACACCTGTTGCAGGTGTAGGACTTCCTCGAGATTACTACGCATGGACTTGGGGCGATGCTCTCTTTGTGACACTTGATCCTTATTGGCACTCAAGTAATCCCGTGGACAACGTTGCGGGCGCAGAGGACCCCTCTGCAACCAAAGGTGGAGTTGGTGGTGGGGGCGGCGGAAAGAAGAATGGCGGCGCTACACCAATTGCAACTGCACCGGCAGCACCAACGGGCAATGGAAAAGTTACCAACCTTTGGAATATTGGAATTGGTGATGAACAGTATGCCTGGCTGAAAAAGACTCTCGAAACTAGCAAAGCTAAATATAAATTCGTATTTGCACACCACGTAATGGGCACTGGTCGTGGAGCCATTGAAGTTTCTACTAATTATGAGTGGGGAGGCAAGGATCCGAAGGGCCAGTCAACATTTGCTAAGGAGCGCCCAAATTGGGAGTTACCAATTCATGACTTGATGGTGAAAAACAAAGTTTCTATATTCTTCCAAGGTCATGATCACATTTTCTGCACTCAAGAGCGCGACGGTTTGATTTACCAATCGATGCCTAATCCGGCAGATGACACATTTTCCATGTTTAATGATGATGCATATAAGAGTGGAACAAAGGCACCAAATTCTGGCCATGTTCGAGTTACTGTTGCTCCAGCACAGGCGAAAGTCGAGTACTTTCTAGCTGCCAGAAGCAAAGATTCGGCGCGAAAGAATTTAAGCGTGGCACATAGCTATATCGTGAAGCCCAAGGCCTAGCGATGAACCATGAGCATGATGTTAGGCATTTATCCGATGTGGATCGACGAAAGTTTCTTCAACTTTCTGGCTTAGCGACAGGTCTTGTATTTGCCAATTCGATACTTTCTATTGAGCCTGCATCCGCTCTTCCTTCTGCAAAACTTCCAGGATTTACCGCCTTTGCTAAATCTGTAAAAGTATTTAAAGGCGAAAAGTATTATCTGGTTGAAAGCTATGGAATTCCTGCCCATCAGATGATGGTGGGTATCAAGAGTTGGCAACAACAAGTTCCGACCATTCAGAACTACACAGGTACTAATGCTTGGTCAATTCCGATAAAACCAGTAATCGCAACTAATCCTATTTCTGCAAAAAATCACTTCTTGCGTGGTGCTATCGCTATAGCCGTTAATGGCGTTCCAATCTTTAACGCACTTAATAATCGTGGCGATGATGCACTCCTTGCCGGTGAACTCGATGATTGGGGCGGCCACTGTGGTAGAGCTGATGATTATCACTATCACATCGCACCAACTCATCTCCAAACGATTGTTGGTAAGAAAGTTCCAATTGCATACGCACTTGATGGTTTTCCCATTTATGGTGAGACTGAGGTGGATGGAAAGAAAGTGACCGGACTAGATACCTTTAATGGCCACTTCGATTCTAAAAAGAATTATCACTATCACGCAACCAAGAGCTATCCATATATCAATGGTGGGTTTAAGGGGGTAGTGACAGAGATTGATGGTCAAGTAGATCCACAATCGTTAACAAAGGCTTTCAGGCCTGCA
This sequence comes from Actinomycetes bacterium, assembly GCA_014190175.1. Next base: position 2,259 of record BJFZ01000151.1, read on the forward strand.
GGTGAACCTCTGAGGGGTGCTGTTATTACAGGGTTTGAACGTGTTGGTGATTCATCATTTGATTTGAAGTACATACTCAATGGAAGTGATTTTCACGTTAAATATACAGCCTCACTCAAAGAGGTGAGTATGCAGTTCATTGATTCAACAGGATCTACAAGGACAGAGGTATATCAACGCAAATGAGTAATCCATTCAATTTCATGAACCGTCGCGGTTTTCTCAAAGCCTCTCTCCTCGGGGTTCTTGCTAGCAGCCCGATCGGAAAAGCGATGGCTGCAGTTCCAGTGACTGCAAAAATTGTAGGGACGCCAACTTCAAACTCTTTCATGACTGCAATTTCAGCAACTTCAGTAGTTAGGGCTTACATTGAGTACGGCTATAGCAAGAGCTCAATTGCTGGAAAGACTCCTGTTATAAGTATCCCCAAAGGATCTACAAAAAATGTCACTGTTACAAATCTGAAGTCAACATCGCTGGTTTACTACAGAGTGAAATACGCAATGGGTACGAGTCCAAATTTTGCTTCTCTCGCACAAAGAAGCATCAAGACTGCAAACCGTGAAGAG
>BJFZ01000152.1 GCA_014190175.1 Actinomycetes bacterium
CAAAATAATTGTTAATACCAGTGACCACGTCGGTAGTTTTGCACTTTGAATGAGAATGATTGAAAAGAGAATCATTGCAATTGCGTGAAACCACATTTGGCGATGAACATCGGCCTTTGTTGCAACAACTGGCAACATTGGTATCCCAGCATTTGCATAATCATCTCTATATTTGATAGCTAGTGCCCAAAAATGTGGAGGCGTCCAGAAAAATATAACAAAAAAGAATGCAATTGCCGATGTTGATAAAGAGCCAGTAACAGCTGCCCAACCGATTAAAACAGGCATACAACCTGCAGTGCCACCCCACACAATATTTTGAGCAGTCCTGCGCTTAAGAGCCAATGTGTAAACAAGTACGTAGAAAGCAATTGCGATTAAAGAAAGCAGTGTTGCAAGCGGTGTTGTGAAAAACCAAAAGGTTATGAGAGCAATAATTCCAATAAGTGTGGCAAAGACTATTGCTTGACTCTTATTTAATACTCCTGTTACAAGTGGGCGTTTGGAAGTGCGCGCCATCAACATATCTAAATCTTTTTCAATAACCATGTTGTAAGCATTTGCAGATCCGGCAGCTAAAGTCCCGCCAATAATTGTTGCAACTGTTAAACCAAGTGGCGGTAGTCCTTTTTCTGCAAGCACCATGGCAGGAAGTGTGGAAACCAAAAGAAGTTCAACTACTCGCAACTTCATGAGGTCGATGTAGCCACGCATTAATACGCCAAGGCTGGTAATTGTTCTCACTACACAAGATTACTCAGCAACGCTGTGTTGTATTCACAGGGTCTCCTCAGGCTCAAGAGTTAGTTTCCTCTCAATCAAAAGGAATTTTGCAATGACACCAGTGAAAAAGCCTGAATGGTTCCAAATGGCTAAGGCCAATGGACCAAAGCCAGTGCGCAGAATCAAACGTGGCGCCCGCAGCATCGCACTCATCGCCCCATAACTTCTTCTCCAGTAATTCAAAACCTCTCTCAGGTGGTCATAACGATGATGACAAAGGCTTTGAAGGTGACGACGACTAATCATCTAGAATATGGCGGTGACTCACCGCTATCGTCTTGCAATTCTCATCACTGCAATTACCGCAGTGATTCCTTATGCTCTTGCAGATGACACGGCTGTGGTAACAAATATCGCACCCCTCATAAAATCAGAGTCAACAAGAATGTCTTTGGTGCAAACGATCAATGGACAGATAACCCCTAAATCCGTTCGAGCATCAGGTAACGGAATTGTTAGCGCACATAACATGATGTATCGCCATTCAATAACTTTCTATGACGCCAAAACTTATGCGCTTTTAGCGACAGTTCCAGATAGCGTTGAACTGGCAAAATTTGGGTTTACGGAGTATTCCGGGAGTTATAAAGGTGCACCTGTTGAGGGTGCGTATTCACCCGATGGAAAATATCTATATGTTACAAACTATGCAATGTATGGCAAGGGCTTTAACCATGAGGGCCATGACACGTGTAGCCCAGCCTCTGGTTATGACCGCAGTTTTCTCTATCGAATAGATCTTGCTGCTTACGCAATAGATGCCGTTTATCAAGTAGGAGTAGTTCCTAAAGTTGTTGAAGTAACCCCAGATAATAAATATATTCTCATATCTCATTGGTGTTCATACGACCTTCGGATTATTTCAGTAGAAACACAGAAGGTCGTAAAGACTCTCAAAATAGGTGCTTATCCCAGAGGTATCACTGTTTCACCAGATGGTAAGACCGCTTATGTTGCACAAATGGGTGGAACAACCATTCACCAAATAGACCTAAATGACTTTTCTGAAAAGATTATTCAAATTGGTCTAAATCCAAGGGCTTTAATTCTTTCACCTGATGGAAAAATCCTCTACGCAACGCTTAATAGTTCAGGAAAAGTTACTGCATACGATTTAGTACAACATAAAAAGATTGGAACTATTACAACAGGAAAAGCCGCAAGAAGTCTTGCAATCTCAACTGATGGAACCGCTCTCTTTGTTGTGAACTTTGAATCAGGCACGATGTCTAAAGTGCGGACCTCAGATATGAAAGTATTACAAACGCTAAAAGCGTGTAACCAACCCATTGGCGTTACCTACGAACCAACAACCGATAGAACGTGGGTGGCTTGTTATTTAGGCCAAATTAAAGTGTATGAAAATAGCTAAGCAGGGCTCATTGCTGTAGTTGTATCTTCGATTGGCAGAACAGGTACAGACTCGATTATTGGCGAAGCAATTTTTGCCAGCGCGCGATCGAGTGTGGCTCTGGCTTTTGCCGCTCCAGCATATGTTTTTGGAATCTGATCTGCAATTACAACAAAGACATACTGACGATCAGTTGAATCGACATAACCGGCCAAACTCACAGTTCCATTGAGCGTTCCGGTTTTTGCACGGACTAAACCAACTGCCTCCGGCGCGGTTTTAAGGAATCGATCAACTAACGTTCCGGAAACTCCTCCGACTGGCAATCCATCGTAGAGGGCGGTGAATTTTGGATCGTTTCGTAATTTAATAAGTAGATCGCCAATCATTTTGGCAGTCACCCTATTGGCTTTTGATAATCCACTTCCATCATGTACTCGTAAATCACTATGTTCAATGCCAAGTGAATCCAGCAAAGTGTGAAATGTTGTGGAAACGCCATCATCATTGAGCCGATTGCCCGCAGATTGCGAAGCCAACCGTGCTAAACGTTCTGCAAGTAAATTATCACTCCACATCAGCGCAAACCCAACCATCGTTGCAAGCGTTGGTGATCGAGTAGAAACAATTTCCTCACCTGTTATCTGCGCAATCTCATCGGCGGGTACAGCAATCGCGCC
>BJFZ01000153.1 GCA_014190175.1 Actinomycetes bacterium
TATCGCTATGACTCAACTGAAGATATTTTGCAGATTAAAAAGACATTTTCAAATAATTCAAAATAAATCGAGAGTAAAGGTGCAAATAAAGTGAGTAGAACTGGACCGCTAGAGGGAATACTTATCGCGGATTTCACGCAATTAGCTCAGGGACCTTTTGCCACAATGATTCTTGGAGATATGGGGGCGGAAATTGTAAAAATTGAGCCACCAGGTGGAGATTGGATGCGGAATTTTGCCTTGAGTGGAATTTACGCGGGCGGGGAAACAATCTCTTACATGTGCTTCAACCGAAATAAAAGAAGCATAGGCATTGATCTAAAATCGAAAGAAGGATTAGAACTCGTAAGAACACTTTGCGATAAAGCTGATGTAGTGATTGAGAACTTTAGACCTGGTGTCATGAAACGACTTGGCATTGATTATGAAACTTTGAAGAAGACCAATCCAGACATAATTGTTGTATCAAGTTCAGGTTATGGAAGCAGTGGTCCCTACGTAACTAGACCAGGGCAGGATTTATTGGCCCAGGCGATTACTGGATTTCCAACTGTAATCGGCAGAAAAGAGGATCCACCAACTCCAATCGCCGCGGGAATCGCTGATCTAACCGCTGGTTTCCATATTGTCTATGGCACCTTGGCAGCGCTAATTTCGCGTATGAATACAGGTGAAGGTCAATCCGTAGAAGTAAATTTAATGAGTTCAATTTTGACCACACAGCTTGACCAATTCACGGCCTTTTTAGCGAACAGAACTCAGCCTGATAGAAGTAGCGCTGGAATTGCAAATCCATGGACTGGAGCACCATATGGTTTGTATAAATGTATCGATGGCTGGATTGCAATTGCCATGAATCCACTAGCTGAAATAGGTGAAGTTCTAGATATTCCAGAGTTCAAAAATCTTGAAAGCAAGAACGAAATTTCAAAAAGAGATGAATACAAGAGATTGATTGATGCCAAGACTATAAATTGGAAAGTCGATGACCTACTCGAGAAGATGCTTGAAAAAGATTTGTGGTGTGCACCGCTTCAAGATTATGAAGCCGTTTCGAAAGACCCACAAGTTTTGCACAACGAGATGATCGTATCTATTCCGCACCCTACTGCCGGATCTTTAGAGACACTTGGTATACCAGTTAAGTTCAGCGGTACTCCGTCAAAGATTAGAAAGCATCCACCACTTTTCTCAGAACATGCCGATGAGTTAGCTCGTGAGTTTTTTGGCCTAAATGATTCTCAAATTTCTGACTACTTTGCTAAGGGAATTATCTCAAAGCCTAAGAAAATTTAGACATGAGTAGAGTTGCTTCAATCAAAGATGCTGTTTCTGAAATTGGAGATGGCTCTTCGATTGCTATTGGAGGAGCACTTTTCACTAGACTTCCGATGGCTCTTGTGCGTGAAATCAAAAGATCTAGCGTAAAAAATTTACATATGATTGCATGGAGTGGAAACATTCCATTAGAGATGTTTCTTGAGACTCCAGGAAAAGTATCTGAGCTCTCATTCTGCTTCTCTAGCTTAGATATCTTTGGTCTTGCCCCTAGATTCCGTAAGGCACTAGAAAATGATGAGCTAATAACTCACGAATACTCCGCATTAACTTTGATGAATGCTTGCGAGGCAGCTCTAAGAAATTTGCCTTACTCGATTTTCAAAGAGCCTACGACTAATGCATTTGATACCTATGAACCCTTGAATGATGGAAGTGGTTTAGCTAGAACGGAAGCGCTTCATATCGACTACTTTATAGTTCACGCCCAGGAAGCGGATCGACACGGGAATGTATTGATTCGCGGCACAAGAGGTTTGGATACTGCCTACCTTGGTGCAGCTAAGAAAATAATTGTAAGTGTAGAAAAAATTGTGGATGAACTTGAAATTACACAGAACTGTATTTTTATTCCATGGACCAGAGAAATGACAATTGTTCACTCACCGATGGGGGCATACCCGACCTCATGTCTTCCAGATTATGTTACCGACTATCGGGCTATAAAGAATTTTGCTGAAGAAGGTCTAAATGAGGTCCATCTTTTACCTACCGAGGTCCGAACCAAATTTGTAAAGGGCGCAGCAAAAATTGATTTGGAAGAAATATATGCATTCATTGATGAATACAAAAAATCCGAAAGTGAGACTATTCAGACCGAAGACAAGATGATCTCTTATCTTTCCGATTTATATAAGCCAGGTGAAATATTATCTGCTGGGGCTGTATCTCCACTCGCACAAGGTTCATATTTCTTAGCAAAAATGAAAGAGCCGGAAGTTGTAATCATGACAACTGCTGGGGGATACGTAGACGTTGATGCTAGACCATTACTTTTATCTATTGGCGAAGCGCTGGATTACAATTCTGCAAAATATCACTGGGGTGGAGACGATACTTTTCACCTATATTACGAACCAGGATTTATAGACTATGAAGTAGTTGCAGTAGCTCAGGTCGATAAATCACTCAGAACCAATAATCTTTGGGTGACCTCGCCTTCGGGAAAGCGGATTCGATTGCCAGGACAGGGTGGAATGGCAGACGTTTCTGATATGCATAGAAATTTTGTTATTTATCAAATGAATGAAGACCACCTAAGCATGGTCGATTCAGTTGCCACTGTAAGTGCTTGCAGAACACTAATTACACCCGAGGAAAGAAAAAAAAGAGGATTGCGTCCCGGCGCCTGTCTCTACATTTCAAACAAGGGCGTTTACCAATTAGGCGCAAGAAGCAACCAACTTGAAAAAATATTAG
>BJFZ01000154.1 GCA_014190175.1 Actinomycetes bacterium
GGTGCAGCAGATGCAGTTCGTGGAGTTGGTATTGCTTGCTTTGGTCCATCAGAAGCAGCTGCGCAATTAGAAGGTTCCAAAACTTTTGCGAAGTCTGTAATGGCTGATGCAGGGGTCTTAACTGCAAGAGCCTTTACGTGCACGGTACAAAGTGAAATTGAAGATGCATTAGATAAATTTGGAGCACCATATGTGGTTAAAGATGATGGATTAGCTGCGGGCAAGGGCGTAGTTGTAACTGATGATCGAGATATTGCTCTGGCGCATGCGTTGTCTTGCGAAAAAGTTGTTATAGAAGAGTATTTATCAGGCCCTGAAATTTCACTTTTTGGAATCAGTGATGGAAAAACAGTAATTGCTATGCAACCGGCGCAAGATTTCAAACGTGCATTTGATGGTGATGCAGGTCCAAATACTGGTGGAATGGGTGCTTACTCACCACTCTATTGGGCTCCGGATGGAATAGTCGAACAAACTTTAAAAGAAGTTTTGAATCCAACAATCCAAGAGATGGCGGCACGCAATACTCCATTTATTGGATTGCTTTACGCCGGCCTTGCATTAACCGATGATGGCATTAGAGTAATTGAATTTAATGCGCGCTTCGGAGATCCAGAAACGCAAGTATTACTACCAAGATTGAAAACACCATTAGCTCAACTGTTGTTTGCGGCAGCCACTGGAAAATTAGCAGAATTTCCAGATTTGGAATGGGATGAGAAAGTAGCAGTTGGGGTGGTGCTTGCATCTGAAGGTTATCCCGCTGAACCAATCGTGGACTTGGAAATAACGGGCGTTGAAAAAGCGCTACATAAAGATGCTCGACTATTTATTGCTGGTGCTCGCGAAGAGAGTGGATCACTTAAATCCAGTGGCGGACGAGTCCTAACCTGCACTGGGCTGGGGTCAGATCTTACCGAAGCACGAGATCACGCGTATTTGGCATTGAGCAAAATTTCATTACAAGGAAGCCACCACAGAAAAGATATTGCACTTAATGCGTCGATAGCCGAGAAGGGGGAGTAAGTGGAGAACAATAAAGGTATGCATGAAGAAATATCATCAACTTTGGCTACAAGATACGCCTCTAGCGCCATGAGATCTATTTGGTCACCTAAAGATAAAATTATTGCTGAAAGAAAACTCTGGATTGCTGTCATGCGTGCCCAACAAGATTTAGGTTTAGCTATAAGTGAAAAAGCGATTGCAGATTATGAAAAAGTAATCACAAATGTGGATTTAAATTCAATTGATCAACGCGAGAAAGTAACGCGCCACGATGTAAAAGCCCGGATCGAAGAGTTCAATGCATTAGCTGGCCACGAACTTATTCACTCTGGAATGACTAGTAGAGATTTAACTGAATCTGTTGAAGCTATGCAGATTCGAAACTCTCTTCTTCTAGTGAGAGATAAAGCAGTTGCAGTTTTGGCAAAATTTGGCGAACGATCACTTCAATACATTGATCAACCAATTGCCGGTCGATCACATAATGTTCCTGCACAAATCACAACTGTGGGAAAACGGTTCGCAACTTTTGCTGAAGAGTTGATATTTGCACTTGAAAGAATGGAAAATCTAATCACAAGGTATCCATTGAGAGGTTTAAAAGGGCCAGTTGGTACTTCTCAAGATGCTTTAGATTTATTTGATGGAGATTTAGAAAAACTTGCACATCTCGACAACAAATTTGCGGCATATTTAGGATTTGCACAGACGCTCGACTCAACAGGGCAAATTTATCCACGATCATTTGATTTTGATGTTTTATCTGCACTTCTGCAAATTGCTTCCGCACCGGGAAATATGGCTACTACATTGCGTTTAATGGCTGGCGCTGAATTAGCAACAGAAGGTTTTGCAAAAGGACAAGTCGGTTCATCTGCTATGCCACATAAGATGAATGCGCGTTCTTGCGAGAGAATTAACGGATTCGTAATTCTTTTACGCGGATATGCATTTATGACCAGCGAATTAGCTGGAAATCAATGGAATGAAGGAGATGTTTCTTGCAGCGTTGTACGCAGAGTTGTGTTACCTGATGCATTTTTCGCAATCGATGGTTTATTAGAGACCACTTTGACTGTTTTAACAGATATGGACATTTTTGAAAATGCTATCGAATCCGAATTGCAACAGAATTTACCATTCCTAGCAACTACAAAAATATTGATGGCAGCAATTAAAAAAGGTGTCGGCCGCGAAGTTGCGCATGAGGCAATAAAGACTCATTCGCTAGCGGCTAGTAAAAATGTACGCGACGGAAAAGGAAATGACCTGTTAGAACGAATTGCAAATGATTCGACTCTTCCTGTGAACTTGGCTGAGTTAACGAGTTTACTTTCTACCCCAATGGAGTTCACCGGAGCGGCAAGAGAACAAACCGCAAATGTGATTTCGCGGATTAAAGAGATTAGTAGCAAGTATCCAGATGCAGCGAAATATCAAGCAGGTATAATTCGTTAATGCATCAATTAATCCAAGGGTGGACACATTTCCAAAGTGGAAAAGTCCGTGACTTGTACCGGGATACAAAAGGCGAGATTCTTTTAGTCGCTTCAGACCGGATCAGCGCCTATGACTGGATCATGCCGACAGCTATTCCAGATAAAGGTGCGATCCTAACTAAACTTTCGCTATTTTGGTTTGAAAAATTGAGCGACATAACTCCTCATCATGTGATTTCTAGTGAGGTCCCAGCAGCGGTTAAGGGTCGAGCGATTATTTGCAAACCGCTCACAATTTTT
>BJFZ01000155.1 GCA_014190175.1 Actinomycetes bacterium
CCAGTCAATTGACAAGTAGTTATCATTTAGAAGAAGTTCAGCCTCAAATATTTTTAATGATTCCAAGATCACTTCACAGTGGATTCAGGAGTATATAGGTGCTAATCCTGATTTAACCTGGTATCGGAAATACGATCGTTGGACGATGTTTGTAATGGGCGCAATGTTTGTTGAGGCACTTGTAGCAATAAAAGGGCCTGAATCTACGATGGAAGTATGGAAATTGGCCGGAACCGGACTGAAGTTTCCCCAAGCCTTTGAAAAAGTATATGGAATCTCCTTTGAGAAAGCGTTGCCAATAATCTCTAAGGCTATAGCGCTTGAACTTGGTCGAAGTTAGCCACGGCTAATCGACATTCAATTGCCCTAGCCATTACCCTTTTGGAATGCGCGCAAGGGCACGAGTTTATAAAGGCTTACTCATTGCCCTGGTAATTACCTTGATTCCAGTTTCTGCAATCTCTGCTGTGAAGATAATCCCAGGTAGTACTTGCAAGGTTTTAAACCAAAAAGCTGTTTATTCCAACAAGACATTTACATGCATTAAATCGGGAAAGAAGTTGGTTTGGAATAAGGGAGTTTTATTTAAAAAACCGGTTCCGCTACCAACGCCTACTGCCATTGGAGATCCTGAAGGTGCAATTGGTGGAACTCCTACCCCTACGCCAACTCCTACCCCTACGCCAACTCCAACTCCCACCCCCACACTGAGCATTACTGAATTGCTCTGGTCTCGTGGAATAAATGGAGTTTTTCCTATTGAAAATAAGAAATACGCTATCCCGACTGCACTAGCGAGCACATGGCAAGATGCTTATGTAAACCGTGATGGAATTGCTTATCAAGCGTGGTCAGCTATCTCCAAAAACATTGCAGCATCACCTAGCAAGCTTGGCAACGTAGAGATTTATGTTGGTCCGAATACGATTCCAAATTTTGCAGATTTTAAGCTACGAATGGAACTTGTTTCCAAGGCTCTGCCACGAGCAAAAAACGTGAGTAAATTAAAGCTCTTTGCTTTTAATTACAAAGATGCCGACTGGGCAGATGCAACCTTTAAGCGGCTCTATGCCAATGAAACTGCCCTGTTTTGGAAGTGGCATACCGATGCGGTGTCAGAGATATGTTTTAAAGCCAGAGAAGTGTGCTTTCAACAAGCGTTCGTTGATTCAAATTTAGATGGTGTGATATTTATTGGAATGACAGATAAAGGTTCTCTTGAACAACTCAATCAAACATTCTCTGAATACTCCCGAGCATTTCTCGGGCAGGTAATTGGCCATGAGTATTTGCACACAATCCAACGAATAATTCTTGGAGATCGTTGGTATCAGCAGGCTTACAACCCTCCTAGTTGGTTTAACGAAGGCATGGCAGTTTTTATGGAAAACGCTGCAGCCAATCACGCATCTTTTGATGCATATATGCGTTTCAGAGCAGTTGACTCAAAACTGCTTCATCCAGAGTGTCCGTATGAGTATTGTGTGAAAGTTACTAAGAAGCAGCTCGAGGATTTCCTCTCTATATACAACTACTCAACAAATTGGAGCACCTTCCCATCGGCAATGAAGTATGAAATGAGCGCAAGACTCATGGAAGTAGTAGTTGCCCTCAAGGGCCCAGATTCATTGACCGCACTTTATGAATATATGGCTACTGAAAAAACCTTTGAACAGGCATTTGAGCACGTATACGGAATTTCTTATGAGCAAGCAAAACCAATTCTTGCCAGCATCGTGGCAGATCAATTAGCTGCTGGTAAATGATTTAGTAGTGGATTAAGCAGAAACCCCATTCAGCTTCCCTACTTCTTCCACACTCAACTCCACCACCTGAATAATCTCTTCCACCTGCTCCACCGTTCTTGCCGAAGCAATCGGAACACTCACGCTTGGTTGAGCACGTAGCCAGGCAAGTGCAACGGCTGCCAGTGATGCATTGTGGTTCTTAGCAACCTCATCCATAACAGTTAGGACGGCGTAGTTCTTATCAGTTGCATACTCTCTGGCACCTGTCGCTCGCTTTGAATCAACTTCAGTAACACCGGGGCGGTATTTGCCTGTTAGGAATCCTCTAGCGATGCCATAGAAAGGAATGTTGGAGATTCCAAGATCTGAAACAGCTTGTGACATTTCACCTTCGTAGGTTTTTCTGTCTACGAGGTTATAGAGATCTTGGACGGCAACATAGGCAGGGATGTTGTTATCTTCACTGAATTTAATTGATTCACGCAAACGTGCTGGTGTGAAGTTAGAGGCGGCGATGTAGCGGACCTTGCCTTGTGCTATGAGTTGGGCGTAAGCACCAAGGGTTTCATCTAGTGAGACAGTCTCATCATCTGCGTGGCTGTAGTAAAGATCGATGTAATCAGTTTGCAGACGATTTAATGATTCTTCACAGGCTGCAAATATGTTTTTAGCAGATAGCCCTGGTCGCCTATCCATCTTTGAGACTTTGGTGGCAATAATCATTGATTGGCGGTTGTTGCGCTTTTTCATCCAGGATCCAATTACGGTTTCTGATTCACCACCCACATGTCCTTCTACCCACTGGTTATACATATCGGCAGTGTCGATGAAGTTACCGGCATGTGCGCTATAGGCATCCATCACTGCATGGGACTGGGCCTCATCGGCATTGGAGCCAAAGATGTTGCTGCCAAGGCACAGCGGATGAACTACGAG
>BJFZ01000156.1 GCA_014190175.1 Actinomycetes bacterium
TGCAAAAAAATTAAGTAAAGATAGATATCCTTCTACCTTATTGATTTAGGGGCGGTAGCTCAGTTGGTTAGAGCCCGGAACTCATAATTCCGTCGTCGTCGGTTCGAGCCCGACCCGCCCCACCAAAAACTTTCTAAGCGAATCTCTGGAAGCGAATTAGACTCTACATATGAAACCAATCCTTTGGAACGCTGCTAAATGCAAGAAGTGTTTAATCGTTCCAAAACCATATGACCACAAATATTCCAGAGGAGTTCTTGGTGTAATTGCAGGGTCTGCGCAATATCCAGGTGCAGCGGTGCTTTCAACAAGTGCAGCAGTTGCAACCGGTGTGGGAATGGTCCGATTTTATAGTTCTTCAGGTTTGGCTCATTTGGTTCTGCACTCATCGCCAGAAGTTGTAGTTCAACCTGGTGGGGTGAGCGCATGGCTTGCGGGTTCAGGGATTGTTTCAAATAAATATGATGACTACACGACTTGGCTTCGACATCGCTGGTTTAAAGTTATTGGCCAACAGAGCGTCCCGACCATTTTAGATGCGGGTGCACTTCACCTCGGTGGAACATTTGATCAGCCAACACTAATTACGCCACATGCGGGTGAGCTCTCTAAGTTATTTGCAAAACTTGGAACGTCGGTATCTTCGGATGAAATCTCGGACTTTCCAGCCCAATGGGCTAGTGACTACTCTGATCTAATTGGAGTGACAGTACTTCTCAAAGGTTTAAAAACTGTTGTTGCTAACGGCAACTTAGTTATCCAACTTCCTTCCGCAACTCCTTGGCTTGCAACAGCAGGATCGGGAGATGTGCTTGCCGGAATTATCGGGTCAATTGTTGCTACTAATGAGATTGAAATTTTGAATTCGAATAGCCGCCTTGCTGAGATTGCAGCAACAGGTGCCTTCATCCATGACCTTGCCGCAAGACTGGCCTCTAATGGTGGCCCAATTTCAGCTTCAATGATTATTGAGCAGATTCCAGCGGCTATTCGAAAGATTCTCCGCTAGCCAAATTTTCGATTTGGAATTAGAAATCACTATTGTTCAATAAACCTCTGAAGAGCTCTAAACCTGTTTTTCCATATTTCCTTGCTTAACGCGCTCTCTGGTGCCAGATTCTCTGAGCCATGAAATACGCCGGGAAAAACCTTGAACTCCGTGGGTACGCCTGCCATCGCAAGTCGTTCAAAAAAGAGTGAATTCTCATCTCTAAACAAATCAAATTTACCAACGTCCGAATAGCAAGGTGGAAGTTTAGATAAATCTTCCGCTCTTGCTGGAGCCGCGTACTCATCAGCTATTGCACCGTTTAAATACCAATTCCATGCTGCAAGATTTGTGTCTCGATCCCAGATTCCAAGATTGGTAATTTCTAGAGAAGATGCAGATGAATTTGAATTGTCTATCATGGGATAAATGGGAAGCATGTATTTGAGAATTGCAAGCCCTGCATCTCTTATCTTTAACGCAGTCCCTAAAGCTAAGCCACCACCCGCAGAGCTTCCATAAATTCCAATGTTGGAAGGATCAATATTAAACAATTCGCAATTACTTGCAATCCAAGTTATTCCATCAACGCAATCATTGATTGCTGCTGGGTAGGGAAATTCGGGTGACTTTCGATAATCAATAGCAATAACGATTAGGTTGAATCTACTAGCAAAGCTTAGGCACTGCAGATTGCCTGTTTCCAAATCTCCCATAATCATTCCGCCGCCATGAACGTAAAAAAGGCACGGTTTTAATTCATTATCTCGGCCGTTTTTGGCACTATAAGAACGGAGCGCAATATTATGATTCGGATTTGAGCTAGGTACTAAAAAGTCTCGAACTTCAATATCTGAATGTTCAATCTCATTAATCTTCTTAGTAATTGAATTAAGTGCCAGTCTGCGTTTAGATAAATCGCCAATAGCGTTTATTCCGCCAGGAAATTGGAGAAGCAATTTCTCAAGCGCTGCCAGCGAATCCGGGTCAATTTTGTCTTCCGAAGCGCTCACATATCCCCCCAATCAAAGCCAAATATAACCCCTGAACCCAATTATTCTGCTCAAAATCATCTAATCAAACGATTGACTAAATTTTTCCGATATGGAATACTGCTGGGATTATTAGGTTGAGGGGATCGAAAAATGACTGTTAGCAACAACTCTGACAGAATCAAACTAACTGGTTCTACCTGGGGTCACGAAAGAGGATATGCATCCCTCAAGGCCCTAAATGCTGACCATTCAGATCTCTTTCCTGCAGATATCGATTGGGATGTACGTACTCTTCAACAGTTCGCTGACCAATCAATGAGTGAACTCTCAAAAAAATATGATTTGATCGTTTTCGATCACCCATGGACTGGTGAAATTGCAACGAAGGAATACTTTTATCCCCTCGATCAGTTTATTTCAAAAGAGTTTTTGGCTGAGCAGGCCGCTAATTCTGTTGGCAAATCTTATGAAAGTTACATATGGAAAGGCCATATTTATGGTCTGCAGATTGACACTGCAGGTCATGTGAGCGCTTCAAGATCTAATTTGCTTAAGAAAAACAACGTAGATAAACCCAAAACTTGGTTAGATGCCCTTAAATTAGCAAAAACCTTGATGAGTGAAAAAAAGCCACTATTGGCCCTTCCTTTGGATCCAGTAAACATCTGGTGTCTATTTATGACCTT
>BJFZ01000157.1 GCA_014190175.1 Actinomycetes bacterium
CATAAATCCAGAGAATACCCCAGCCATGCCACTAACTACGCTACCTGATCTGATTACTGGGATCTCATTCATTAATATTTTTTCAGCTAGATCAGCGGCATCCAATATCTTATAGAGATTGATCCCTGTGCTGTATCCCAATCGTTCTAGGACGGGGACGAGAACTTCTATCGGTGTGTTTCCTGCCCCTGCCCCGAAACCTCTGGCGCAGGCATCTAGTAGTGATGCTCCAGCATCAGCTGCCGCAATAGAATTGGCAATGGATAGCCCTAAATTATTGTGAGCGTGAAATCCGATTGGAATGGAGAGTTCGTCGGTGAGCAAAGAGACTCGCTCACTTACATCCGCAGGTAAGTAATGCCCAGCGGAGTCCATGAATACCACGCCTTCTGCGCCATATGATTCCAGTTTTCTTGCTTGTTCAAGCAGCAGTGTGGGTGAAATCATATGGGACATCATCAAACACCCCCACACCCCTACACCCATGCTCCGTGAAAAGCTAATATGACGCTCACAGATATCAGCCTCGGTACAATGTGACGCCACACGCACGACATCCACACCCATATCCAACGCCGGTTTTAAATCTCGTTCGATTGTTGCAAATCCTGGGATAACATGAATTCCTAATTTGGACTTGGTAAGGTTAGCTCGCGCCGTTGCCAGAGCTATATGATCTGGTGTTGCGGACTCGCCAAGTTGAAGTGAAGATGCGCCCAGACCATTGCCATGTCCAACTTCAACAATGTTAACGCCCGCTGAGTCAGCCGCCTTACAGTAGGCGGCTATCTTATCAGCAGTTAACCCATGCCGGACTGCATGATTACCATCACGCAATGTTGGGTCACTAATAATAAGATTTCGATTAAGAACTTTTTTCACTGTGGAGTTTTGTCACAAATGACTCTGGCATATTCTTCTGCCATGGCAATGGCAGCACAATTTATGATATCCAAATTTCCTGCATAAGCGGGCAGATAGTCTCCCAATCCACGCACTCTTATCATCACCACGATCCGGTCATTTTCAATAATAGGGCCAAGAATAACCTCGTAACCAGGAACGTACTCACGAATTTTTTCAACTAGCGCATTTATTTTCACGGATAGTTTTTCAATGTTTGGGTTTCTCACTCTTGCATAAATGGTGGTTTGCATATCGACACATGGTTCTGCCGGGTTTAAATTCAGAATCGCTTTAGTTCGAGTGGCTCCCGAAAATTCCTTAAGTCCATCCTCAGTTGTTTTTATGTATTCATCAAGGTTTTGTCGTGTCGCTGGCCCTGCGCTTCTAGAAGAAATGCTGGAAACCACTTCTATGTAATCCAAGTCAGCGTGAGTTTGACCAATAGCATATGCTATTGGAATAGAGGCTTGTCCACCGCATGTCACCATATTGACGTTAGACTGAGCAAGAGAGTCATTTAAATTAACACCAGGCACGCTCATTAGCCCAACTTTTGCAGGAGTCAGATCAATTACTAGTTTATTCATTTTTTTTAGAATCGGTGCGTGATTCAGATGACCGTTGGCGGATGTCGCATCAAATACTAATTCACAACAGTTAGGATTACTTTTGATGTAGTCGATTCCCTCTGCCGAAACCGTCACACCCAAAGAATGGGCTCTTACCATTCCAGGAGAAGATAAATTTCTGCCAATAAATGCTCCGCACTCAAGATACGGTGAACGCAAAGTCTTGATCAAAAGGTCTGTGCCTATATTTCCACTACCAATAATTGCTACTTTGAGTCTTAATTTTGGTTGAGTCATGATTTTTTTGCTCATCCGAAATTAGAAGTTTATCCCAAAGAATGCTTCAATTTTTTCTACTATGAAGCTCAGCATATCTTCATTTAGCCCCGGATAAACGCCGACCCAGAAGGTGTTGTTCATTACCTTGTCGGTATTTGTGAGGTCTCCGCTAACGCGATGGGTATGACCTTTGAAGTATGGTTGACGTGTTAGATTTCCAGCAAATAGTAGGCGCGTACCAATTTTGTACTGATCAAGATATTTGAGTAGATCGACACGCGTGATACCAGCTTCATCCCTAATGGTAATAGGAAAACCAAACCAAGACGGGTCGCTACCAGTTGTTGCCTCAGGCAGGATCAGGAACTCCTCACAAGTTTTCAGCCGATCTTTTAGGATATTGAAATTACGCTTGCGTACTTCGACGAATCTAGGAAGTCTGTCCATCTGCGCCAAGGCACAGGCCGCCTGCATATCTGAGATTTTTAGATTGTAGCCTAGGTGTGAGTAAGTGTATTTATGGTCATACCCAAAAGGCAACGTGCCGAGTTGCCAGCCAAAGCGTTTGCCACAGGTATTATCTTTACCTGGCTGGCAGTAGCAATCACGCCCCCAGTCTCGAAATGACTCGATGATACGTTTGAGGTCGCTATTGTTCGTAAAGACTGCCCCCCCCTCACCCATGGTGATATGGTGGGCCGGGTAGAAGCTTAAGGTCCCAATGTCTCCAAAACTACCAACAAGTTTTCCATCGTAAGTAGACCCCAGTGCATCGCAGCAGTCCTCCACCAACCAGAGGTTATATTTTTTTGCGATGTGAACGATCTTGGTGAGGTCGTATGGATTACCCAGGGTATGTGCCAGCATATCGCTTTGGTTTTATCCGATATAGCAGCCTCGATCAATTCC
>BJFZ01000158.1 GCA_014190175.1 Actinomycetes bacterium
TAAAGGTGTTCAATCGGTATCGGATGCTGAAAAATTAGCGGATATCGGCGTACAGGGAATTGTGCTTTCAAATCATGGTGGACGGCAATTAGATAAAGGCCCAGTGATGATTGAGTTGTTGCCAAAAGTCGCTGAAAAAGTGGGCGAAAGATTAGATATTTATGTAGATGGTGGATTTATGACCGGCCAAGATGTCGTTGCCGCAATTGCATTCGGAGCTAAAGCAGTACTGATCGGTCGTGCTTACTTGTATGGAATTATGGCAGACGGTCAAAACGGTGTAGAAAAGGTTGTCGAAATTTTGCAATCTGAAATATCAAACACGATGGCACTTATGGGAATTTCTAAGATAAGTGAGATCAATTCTTCCCATGCAAAATTACGAAATAATTAAAAACCTTCATTTGCTTTGATTAAATCTTCTGGAAAATCAACTTCAACCGCAAATAAGTCAGATATATCTACAGGCACAAAAGTCACCTTATCTTTATTAATGGCAACTTCGATGCCACGCTCAAAATAATCTCCGTCATCCACTTCATTTAAGCGCTTTATCAGTGCATCTTTATCTTTTGCGGAAACAAAATTAATTCCAACTGCTTCACCTAATGCATTTTGCACCTTCTTAGATAAATCTAAAATATGCCCCGCAGCATCAACGGTGTACTTAACTTCCTCTTCTGCAGTTTTAGAAGTATTAACACAGATAAAAGATTGATCCTTGTCAATAAAAGGCCTAACTCTTTCCAGAACTTTTGGATCGAAAACAACATCACCATTCATCCAAAGCACTCCACCATCTTGACTCGCGACTAAAGCACGCCAAAGACTTTTGCTGGTATTAGTTTGATCATAAAGTTCATTATAAATATATGTTGCCCGAGGATGTGCTTCCATAATCATTTCTAATTTAAATCCTACGACAACTCCAATTCGAGAATTAGATCCAAAAGTCTTAGTGATGTTCTCCATTTGCTGTTGCATGATGGTACGGCCATCTTTTAGAGGGGTAAGTGGTTTTGGCCATGGTTTACCTAGGCGGGTACCCATTCCTGCAGCAAGAATTATTACTTGACGAATCACTTTTCTCCTTAAATAGACCTGCGTGTGCGTATTAATTCATTTAAAGCAGTTTCATGTTCACTTATCGAACTCAAAATGGCCGCAAAGTAAGTTTTTGAACTCTCCCCTGCTTCTATTCCGCCGAAATAGTACCGACAAACCTCTGCTCGCTTAGGTGCTAATTCATCTTTTTGTAAAGTTTTTTCTAATTGTGCAGAAACTTGATCAACACTGTTCATGTCAATTACTGTCGAAGCAGATGCCACTGGTGATTCAGACTCAAGTGATGCAAAATCTGTGCGCCGATCTGAAAGAAAAATTGCCCCATTTGGTTTTAAATAAAGATAATCAAGGGTGACGCTGGATATATCACTTATTAATATATCTGTGCCAAGGAGAACTTCAATAACATCGCCTTCAAGCAAAATTTGATGAGGAGCTTTGCTTAATTTTGAAAGTATATATTTATGTGCAGCAACTACTTCTGGATCTTTAGAGGTAAGAATTCTTGGGTGTGGTTTATAGATGGTGCGACAATTACTTTGGCTTAAGGCAGCATCGATAATTTTTTTTCCATATAAATCCATTGAAGTGTAATTATTTGCTTCGTCTTCACCCTCCCAGGTTGGAGCATAAGTAATAGTTTTTAATTTTGGGTGTGCTGAAATTGGCGTTTGACCTAAATCTAATTGCGGTCTGCCGACTGTTATTAATTTATTTGTGTCAATCCATGCAACAGCTTTCAAATACCGATCTTTAGCAGCTGGTCCAGCAACAAAAACTCGGTCATAAGCTTTTGCTTGATTGCTGACCATAGATATTTTGTCGCTCTCGCCATGGTTCACGTGAATATGCACAGCCGATTGGTAAGAGAGAGTTTGAAAATTTTGATATGAATTGTTGACGTAAATTATTGCCTTAAATTTTGAAAGTTCTAATAGTGACATTAATAAGTCAAATGTGCGTGCATGAATTACTTGCACGTTGGTCAACTTTCTAAGCTCTTCAGTAGTTGCCATACTTCGCGTTATGATCACTGATTTTAAATGTGCGGGTGATTTTTCGATCACCGGTAACCATTGAGCGATTTGATAAATTCTTGATGGCGAATCCGCAAAGAAGTATGCAACCTGGGCACCGTCGGCTGATTCGGCGGTAAATGGGTCATACGTTGGCGGAAAGACCAAACGTTTTAGTGTGCGACCTTTGCGCCAAAGAACCCGGAAAAGCCTTGATAAGGGGTTGCGAGTGCGCTGACGAACTGCCATCACAACCTCGATTCAAATAGTGAGAGGAGTTATAGAGTACCCACCGTGGTCAGAGTAATAAGGCAGGTGGCAAGCGCATTCCCAGATAATTTGGCATCACTGAACGACCTCTTAAATGGAACCCAACAAGCGCTAGTAATTTTTGAGCCAGCTTTAAAGATTGCTGAGCCCGTGAGTGCACTTTTGATGGATTTCGAACGTGAATATTTCACCGTGTTAGCTATCGAAGAAAGTGATGCTGGCGATGCAACTGTTGCTCATCAACGGTTACTCGCTGTTCAAACTTCAGATCAT
>BJFZ01000159.1 GCA_014190175.1 Actinomycetes bacterium
GCCTGTGGTTACCGCGCAATTGAATCCTTACGTCTTGAAAAGGGTTATCGCGCATGGGCAGGTGAGATAAACACCGAAACTAATCCTTATGAGGCAGGTCTGGGCTTTGCAGTTTCATTGAAGAAAGAGAAATTCCATGGCAAGGAGGCAGCTATCGCTGCGCAAAGTAATCTTTCACGTAAATTAGTTGCAATTACTTTTGATGACATCACCTGTGTGCCATTTGGATCAGAACCAATTCGCATTGGAAGCACAATTGTTGGGCGTATTAAATCTGGCGGCCAGGGCTACACAATTAAAAAGGCTATTGCCTATGCCTACCTACCCATTGAGCACACTGGCGTTGGCACAAGTGTGGACGTTGAGTTCTTTGGTAATTGGCGCACCGGTATTATTTGCGCAGAGCCACTCTTTGATCCAACAAATGAGCGTATAAAAGCCTAAATCGTTGTATTTATGGAGCTTAGGCCACAGACTAGTTCCATGAAGAAGCCGCTAATTGCTTTGGTATTAGCTTTCGGGCTACTCATTCCTACCAGTGCAGTAGCTGCACCAAAAGCAGGTGCAACTTGTTCTAAAGCCGGTTCTACATCGACCCTTGCGGGTAAGAAATACACCTGCATAAAAAGTGGAAAGAAACTTGTTTGGAATAAAGGAGTTGCAGTAGTAACTAAAACAACTCCAATTGCTGCTCCATCGCCCACACCAACGGCAACTCAAAAACCAGAAGAGCCTGTGGTGCAAATACCAAATGTCACACCAATTAGAGCTATCACTTGGGAATACCTAGCCGCGGATGAAGTTTCAGCAACACCAAAAACACAAGTCTCTAACCCGGCAGCATTTGCAAATTTAGCAACATGTAAAATTGTCGAAGGCACGCCATGGAACGCAGGTGTGTCGACTGGATTTTCAATTCCAAGTGGGCGAGTGAATCTTCTTAATAGCCCACGGATTCAGATAATTCCAGTCGATTTTTCAGATGTGGTTGCATCAGCATCACCGGAAGCAGATTTTGCGGTGATGAAAAAGGCGATTACAGATTTCTATTCAAGTGCGGCAACCAAGAAGATCAATATGCAGTGGCAAATCCCACAGAAATACATTCGAATGCCAAATCCTTTAACCGACTATGACGTAGGCGGATACTTCTTTAATAAGACATGGGATCCAGTAAAATACGACAAGTTCCTAGGTGAAGTGTTCAAACAGGTAGACACGTATATTGATTTCACAAATGTCTCAGTAGCAATCGTCATCAGCCCACCATCCACCCCAATGAGCAAAATGGGAACCTTTATGGTCTGGCCATTGAGTCCTGGCGAGGAATATGTAACACAAGAGGGGAAGGTCGCTAACGTCCTAGGTCGTGGCGGCGATGACATAACCGAGTTAACTTATGTGCATGAATTTGGGCACGCATTAGGCCTTTCTGACACTAGAAATGTTACTGATGTGTCTAATCAAAAATCAGACGGTATGGGCATCTTTGATGTAATGGCTGCACCGATGTCTCCCGAACTTACTTTCTGGCATCGGTTTATGCTTGGAATCTTAAATGATGATCAAACTCATTGCATAACAAGTAAAGATGAATCTATCCACTGGGTTCGCCCAGTTGCGATGAAAACCAATGGTGTTAAAGGTGTTGTCATACCATTAACTGAAAACACCGGGATTGCTATCGAGTCACGACGTAGGTTGGGTTTTGATAACCACCTAGGCTTGCAATCCAGTGGAACTCTTGTTTACACCATTGACACGAGAATCACTCATCCAAATTCAGCTTACAAGTTAGTCCCACCAGCAAGAAGCACAGATAGAGAGTGGGAAAGAGACACCCCATTAAAAGTTAATGAATCAGTAACTACAAATGGATGGAAGATAACTGTCCTTGAGTCTGGATCGTTTGGAGATGTAGTAAAAGTAGAAAATGTAGGGGGCCAGTTAGCAACCAAAGTGCCTGTCTCTAAACCTCGTGCTATTAGTCCAGGCTGTGTCAACAGATGTGGAGCAAAACCAAATTTGGTCGCACCACAGTTTGTTTCAAATGAGTGGACTGGAAATGTCTACAAGGTGGTACTTAAAGTTGCCGACATCGCGCAAGGAGCCTTCATTGAGATTAAGGATTTATTGCTAGGCGCAGAACAGACTAAGAAACCAAAAGATGCTTCTGGAAACGTAACAATTCAGATAACGATTCCTCAAGAAAAACTAGGCCAGATTTTTCCTCTTTACATTTATTCATATCAAAATGAGTTCCAATCTCAATGCTGCAGCAGCTGGAGCCTTCAAACCCCGAAGCCATAGTTGCAAAATCTCACGATTTAAGATTTACAAAAATACTTTTATGCACAATGCACTGCAAAAAGATGCGCCTCTGACCAGCACTTTTTCAGATTAGGGGTTACCTCTCGGTGGTTACCCACAATTCATCCACCGCTTTGTACACAGGAAAACACGCTTATCCACTCACTTACCCACAGCTTTATCCCCATCACCCCAGAGCGATTCTCGCTCAAAAGAGGGCCTCACGCCTAAGTTACGC
>BJFZ01000160.1 GCA_014190175.1 Actinomycetes bacterium
ATGGGAATTGATTAACTCACCTATTTCTCCACTGAGCTGAGGTAAATCGTGATGGCTATCCTCCAATACCCCTCCGTGGCCAGGAAAGTGCTTAATACATGATGCGATTCCAGCGCTTCGCAAACCCTTGACTGCACTGACTACATGTTTTGAAACTAATTCAGCATCGTTACCAAAAGAGCGAACTGCAACAATTGGATTATCACTTTGAGTTGCAACATCAGCAACTGGAGCTAGATTTAGATCAACACCAATAGACTTTAGAATTTTACCTAACTGCCTAAAGGAGCTTTCTGTTAATTCTAAATCGTTGCAACGTCCAAGAAGTGCAGGGGTTGGGAATGGGCTTCCTTCAGGAACAAATAGACGAGTTACATCACCACCTTCCTCGTCTAGGGAAATAATAATATTTGGCGAGATAGCCCTGATCTTAAGGATTAACTCGCGTGTTACATCTAAAGAAGGACAGTTTGAACTAAACAGCGTTATTCCTCCAAGCCCATTTTCAAGATATTTAAAAATCCAATCCGGGATCTCCGTGCCACCGAATCCAGGAGAAAAGTGGGCCAATATTGCTTTCTCAGTATTATTGAATTTCATCCTTTAACAGCTCCTGCCGTAACGCCTGTAGCAATTCGCTTCTGAATCAGTGAGAAGAAAATTACAACTGGAATAGCTGTGACTGTGGATGCTGCCATTAATGGGCCCCAATCGGTGCCGGTTCTAGTCGTAAAACCAGCAAGCCAAACTGGCAGGGTTAGGTTCTCTTGACTCTGCATAATTATGTAGGCCAACAAAAACTCATTCCAAGCTTGTATAAATGCAAATATTGCGGTGGCAACCAATCCTGGAGCCATTAATGGCAAGAGGACATGGCGATATGCCTGAACTCTCGTGCAACCATCAACTAGGGCAGCCTCTTCGATGTCTGTTGGAATATTGGCTAGAAAACCTCTCAGGGTCCAAATAGTGAAAGGCAAAATAAATGCCACATATGTGAGAGCTAATCCCCCTATGGTGTTTGTTAGTTGGAGTCGAGTCAATAGCAGGAATAGCGGAATTATCAGGGCAGAGAGTGGGAGCATCTGCACAATAAGCAACGCTGAGATAAAGCTTCGCTTACCGGTAAATTTAGTACGCGCTATCGCAACACTTGCGAAAGTTGCTAAAAACAACGAGATGGCAACGGTGATAAGCACGACAATCAAACTATTTCTTAGACTGGTGTAGAAGCCCTCTCTTGAAAAAGCATTCTGATAATTCTCGATAGTAAAAGACCTCGGCAAAATTGTGGGTTCAGTCGAAAGTACATCCTGACGATTCTTAAATGATGTAGTGACCATCCAATAAACTGGAAACCCCATAAAGATTATGGCAAAGAATCCAGAGATATTTGCATAAATCGAACTCTTTCTATGCATTGCCATCTCCAATCTGAACCATCTTCTTGATATAGAACCAAGTCACACCTAATAGTGAGAAAATCATCAAGAGGGCAATGGCAGCACCCATTCCATATTCACTTAAACCAAAAGACTTCTCAAAGGCATAAATCGCCATCGTGTAATACTCAGAGGCAGGACGATTATCAAGAAGCACCCAGATTTGAGTAAAGACCTGAAAGTCCCAGATGATTGAAAGGCTAATAAGGATTACATAAATCGGAAGTAATATCGGGAGAATTACGGATCTAAATATTTGCCTCGAGTTGGCACCATCGATAGCTGCTGCCTCCAAAAGCTCCTTTGGAACTTGAGTTAAAGCTGCATAAATGCTGATTGTTATAAATGGGATAGCACCCCAAACCACGACTCCGCCAATAATTGAAAACCCTGAAAAGGTATTGGTAAACCAATTACGTTGGGCAAAGTCAAAACCAAGACGATTAATAGTTGAGGTAATGATGCTAAATTCAAAGGAAAACATCCACTTCCAAATCGAAATACCGACTAGAGCAGGTATCGCCCAGACCAGAATAAGAGTGGTATTAAGTAACCATCTAAGTATGGGGTTCATTCGAAGCATCAAGTGCGCTAACCAAGCACCAATTACTATAGATGCAGCAACCATCGCAAATGTGAAAATGAATGTTCTTCGTAGGACGGTCCAAAACTCTGGGTCCTTCAATAGCGCTTGAAAATTTTCAAAGCCAACCCAAGTCGGAATTCCGGAGACAATCTCTGTAAGTCCAAATTGCTGAAAACTTAGAGTGATAAGTCGAAACACAGGAAAGCCTAAAATCAAAAGAATTACAGCCAGAGCGGGAGTGATTAAGAGATATGGCCAGAAATTCTTCTTTGACCCTTGTCTTAATTTTGTTGCGCTAGACATGAATTCTCAGACCTACTTCCCAATAAATGAGTGGAGAGTGGAGCGCCCTCGACGCTACCACTCTCCTTATACCTCGTTAGGAGTTTTTTACCGCTAGTTCAGCAGTTTTGTAATCTCCGCAGATGCATCTTTAGCTGCTTGCGCAACTGTCTTCTTTCCTGTTGCGATATCAGAGAGCATGGTTTGCAGAACGTTTGCGTTCTCAACATT
>BJFZ01000161.1 GCA_014190175.1 Actinomycetes bacterium
CGAAACTACGGCTTCAAGATCTGCGGACACAATAATTATTCTATCGGCGTCAGGGCGTTAGATGCTGCGTAAATGGCAAGAGCAGCTGACGTGGCGAGGTTGAGGCTCTCGACTCCAGCCTTCATCGGAATGCGAACCTGATGGTCACATTTTTTGCTGATTTCTGTCGGCAATCCATGAGCTTCATTGCCAAAGATGAAAACACTCTTTTTCGGCAATACCTTTATAAATTCCTTTAATGTACTTTTTCCACTTCCGGTCATGGCAACACTTTTCATCTCAACTTCCTGTGCGGATTTCATTAATTCTTCAAATTCAACATTTACTATAAATGGAAGATGCCACAAAGAGCCTGCAGATGCGCGGACCACTTTAGGTGCAAAAGGATCAACACTTCCTGGAGAAAGAATTAAGCCGTGTGCGCCAAGCGCATGAGCACTTCTAATTATTGTGCCGAGGTTGCCTGGATCATTTATTTCATGACAATAAATTAATAACTTTGAATCTTCAGTTAATTTATTTAAATCAAGAAGCGCATCTTTGGCACATGTTGCCAAAATTCCTTGCGCATTTTCAACTGAACTCATCGCAGCCATAACTTTTTCGCTAACAACTATTGGATCAGTGGCGAGCAATTTACTGAACTGAACAAGCGCTGCGTCAGTTACGTACAACTGTGTGATTTTGAATCGTTTAGATTTAGTCGCCGCTTCTACGGCTTGTGGACCTTCAGCCAAAAATTCATTAGCGGTTTTTCTACCCTTAGGAGTATGAAGAGCCTTCACTCTCCCGATATGGGGTGAGCGAAGGCTCGTCAAAACGCTAGTCATTAGCGATCAATTAACTATGCAACAACAGCGTGCTTGCGTGCTACTTCCACCAAAGTACTAAATGCTTGTGGATCGTTAATCGCAAGATCTGCAAGTACCCGGCGGTCAACTTCAACGCCAGCAACTTTTAATCCCTGGATAAAACGGTTGTAAGTCATATCGTTTTGACGTGCAGCGGCGTTGATACGCGCAATCCACAAACGACGGAATTGACCTTTCTTATCTTTACGATCGTTGAAGGCGTACACCATCGAGTGGGTAACTTGTTCCTTCGCACGTGAAAATAATCGAGAGCGTTGACCGGTGTAACCACTTGCACGCTCGAGAGTTGTACGACGCTTTTTGGCGGCATGAACACCGCGCTTAACTCTTGCCATCTAGATCACCCTTCCCTTACTTCAAACGGAGTAGACGCTTGGCGGTATTTGTAGTTGCATCATTAGCAACAACATCACCGGAGAGACGACGTGTACGACGAGAGCTCTTACCTTCAAGAAGGTGGCGCTTTCCAGCACGCTCGCGCATAATTTTTCCGGTTCCAGTCACCTTAAACCGCTTCTTTGCCCCACTGTGGGTTTTCATCTTTGGCATTTCTACTCTCCTGCTCTCTACTTAAATCTATTCCGGTGAATTCTGGGTTGAATTCTCGGCTGAATTTTGAGCGGCTTGACGAGCTGCTCTTGCTTCAGCAACTGCTTCGTTCTTGCGCTTTGTCGGCGCCAGAACCATCACCATATTGCGACCATCAAGTTTTGGAGAAAACTCAACAGTTGCGCAATCAACTACATCCTCTGCCAGTTTCACCAATAAGCGATAACCGGTATCTGGACGAGCTTGCTCACGACCGCGAAACATCATCGTCACTTTGACCTTGTCCCCTCCTCGAAGGAAACGTTCGATATGAGCTTTCTTGGTCTCATAGTCGTGCGTATCAATCTTTGGACGCATCTTCATCTCTTTAATCAAAACATGGGTTTGGTTCTTTCGCGCACTTCTCGCTTTTTGAGCGATCTCATACTTGAATTTTCCAAAATCCATAATTTTGCAAACAGGTGGATCGGCTTCCGGAGCGATCTCGACTAAATCTAGATCTGCATCAATTGCCATTTGAATCGCCTCAGCTATTGCGACGATTCCGATCTGTTCGCTATTTGGTCCAATTAATCGAACAGCAGCAACTCGGATTTGATCGTTGATGCGGGGTTCTGCGCTGATAAGTGCTCCTCTGTCCCTTGCTACTGTGAATGCAAAGCAGGAGGAGACCCATTCAAACCGCTATGCCTAAAGGCCAGACGGTGGGAGTGAACTCCACTTGCTATGAGCCCAGGGGGTAACCCGGACTACTCGAATCCTACCTGAGCCCACTCTTTAAACCAATTCCACCCTTTTGTGAACTAAGCGCCCATTCCATGAACGCCACCATCTACATGGATGATCTCCGCTGTGGTTTTTGGGAACCAATCTGAAAGCAGTGCAACTGTGGCTTGAGCCGCAGGTGTTGGGTCAGAAACATCCCATTTCAAGGGAGCTCGGTCATTCCAAACTGTTTCAAACTCTTCAAAGCCAGGAATTGATTTAGCGGCCATAGTTTTGATTGGGCCCGCGGCGACCAAGTTAACTCTAATATTTCTTGGACCAAGATCTCTTGCTAAGTAGCGGCTAGTTGATTCTAGAGCTGCCTTTGCAACACCCATCCAATCGTATTTT
>BJFZ01000162.1 GCA_014190175.1 Actinomycetes bacterium
AAAACTCGCGAAACCAAGATCACATTGCCCGTAAGGACTTCCCATGCATCAACTACATGACCGTTATCGCGGACTTCTATTTGGGGTAAATAGGGAAGAGCACCTGTAGCGATGATCACCGCTTCTGCGCCAATACTCTCCACAATGGATCTATCGACTCTGGTATTTAGACGAACATCAACTCCAAAAGTTTTTAATTCTCGTTCAAGATTAGTAACTAATCCTCCGAACTCAACCCGCTCAGGAAGTAATTGAGCAAGCAAAGCCTGACCACCCAGCCGAGATCCTGACTCACAAAGAATAACTTGATGGCCTTGCTCCGCGGCAGTAACCGCAGCCTTCATGCCTGATGGGCCGCCACCTGCTACAAGAACACGTTTCCGTAAGGGAGTTGGAAGCACCGATTTAAGCTTAGCCTCACGACCTGCTAATGGATTTTGAATGCACGAGATTGAATATCCGAGGTGGTAATGGCCGATGCACGCTTGGTTGCACGCAATGCAGGCCCGGATGTCATCGGTCCTCCCGGACTTGGCCTTATTAGGCATCTCAGGGTCTGAGATCATTGCCCTTGTCATTCCACTCATGTCGGCTTGTCCTGATGTCAATATTTGTTCAGCAATATGAGGTTGATTTATTCTTCCAGCAACAAAGACTGGAAGACCGACTGCAGAGCGCAGGTTCGCAGCATGTGGTGCCACGTAACCCGGTTTAAGTTCCATAGGGGGAACGACATGAATGGAACCACCCAGTCCGGACATGGATCCAGTGGTAACGTTGACATAGTCAATAACACCATTAATGGCGAGTTCTTTGCAAATTTCAATTACTTCTTCAGCATTAAGACCATCGTACTCAACTTCCTCCGCAGATATCCTTATTCCCACAACAAGGTCCTCACCCACTGAGCGTCGGACAGCTGCTAAGCACTCCGAAAGAAATCGCATTCGATTCTCGCGACTAGCGCCATATCTATCAACGCGTGTATTGGTTTGCGGGTTGAGAAACTGTGCAAAAAGAAGTCCATGGCTAGCGACAAGTTCAATGCCATCTAAGCCAGCACGTAAAAACCTTATAGCAGACGCCGCACAAGATTCGACCAACTCCTCAATAAGAGATATCGGCATCTCCCGCGGCATCGTGTGAAATCGATTATCTGGGACCGCAGATGGGGCATAAACTACGCCGCGCAGCCCATCACTTATGCGTCGAGAAACACGGCCAGAATGAGAAAGTTGACCAAAAATCTTTGCACCATGCTTGTGAACTGATTGCGCTAGACGGCGATAGCCATCTATGCATTCGTCGGACCCCACAATCAACTCCGCTGAATCACTGTATGAGGAAGCGTGGAATCTAGCGGCCTCTACGATTATGAGACCGACACCACCTTTAGCTCGAGCTTCATGATAAGCAATCAAGTCGTCACCAGGGACGCCGTCCTTAGCCAAGTAAGTTTGGTGCCCCGTTGACAAAATACGATTACGGATTTCCGTCTTACGTATGCATATAGGAGAAAAAAGAAATTTAAAATTATTCATTTCACAGAAAGGAAGTCCAAATAATATTAACTCAACGAGAATCGAAATCGTATAAATCCTTAGGCATGGACACGTATTCCATCAGGATCATAGATAGAACGTAAATGTATTTTTGCTGCTTTCAATCCATTAGCACCAGTAACCATTAATTCTTCTCCATGTGTCGCATGTATGGTATCGACATATCCAAGCGCTAAAGAGCTACCTACGCTGTAACCTTTTTCAGCAGAAGTAACAACACCAATTGCTTTTCCATTAGAAAAAATATTAGCTCCGATTTCTGGAACAAAGTTTAGACCTTCAAACTGTAATAAAACGGAGCGTTTCTTCACACCTTCCTTGAGTTGTCGTTCAAGCGCCTCTTTTCCAATAAACTGGGATTTCTTATTTTTTAACGTCCAACCTAAGCCAGCTTCCAATGGAGTTGTTTTCTCGTCCGCATCTAACCCATATAAAAGATATTTCTTCTCAAGTCTAAGTGTACGAAGCGCACCCAAGCCACATGGTTTAACACCAAAATTAAGGCCTGCTTTAAAGACCGATTCCCAAAGATATTCCGCATATTCAACTGGATAAAATAACTCGAACCCTAGCTCCCCTGAATATCCTGTGCGTGACAATAGTGCACCTGGAACTCCTGCAACAGTTGATTCGATAAAACTGAAATACGGTAATACCTCAGATGAAAGGTCTGAAATAGTTAGTTGACTCAAGAGACTTCTTGAGAGAGGACCTTGAACTGATAGATATGCATTTTTGTATCCTAGGTTCGTCACTGATACTGAAAAATTTAATTTGATCATAGTTAAAGCGTTCATAACTTGAGCAACCCGCGATGGTGTTGGACATAACCAATATTCTTCACTTGAAATTCGGAAGCAAGTTAAATCGTCAATCATTCCGCCGTCTTGTCTACATATAGATGTATAAATAGATCGGCCAATTGCCAGGTTGGCTGCGTCGGCAACAACCGCCAAATCAACAAAT
>BJFZ01000163.1 GCA_014190175.1 Actinomycetes bacterium
TCTTCGAACCGCATTTAAATAGCGACCCGCAAATTGCGACCAATCTTTAATCGGGGTTCCATAATCGTCGACTAAGCCCCCGACCTTTATGTTGAGTGTGGCACGGGTTTTTACAGTATCGGGTAGTTTGTCGTATACATCCCGGGTGCACGCGAATGCCGTACGAATAGTACAGAGATCATCTTCCCCAGATTGTTGTTTTCTCGCCAAAAGTGCGCCTAATAAGACCTTATCTACTCCTTGCAATCTTGCAAAATCCTCGATAAGCACCACCAGTTCTATATTTTCCCTTTTGTAATGCTGTCTTACTTGAATCATCATCTTTTCTAAGTCGTTCACGCCGCCTAGTTTTAAGAGGTTTCTTACTGCATGTTGTAAACTCAAGTTTACTAGTGCCACTATTTCAGTACGATCCTCACTGCTCAAAACCCAAAGTTGGGCATAGAACTTGTACGCTTGGTCTGATGCCCCTTCCTTTGATCCGTATATGTCCTTTGGCAAATCGTCTACGATGAAGTCAAGCGGTTTCTCATTATTATGTAAATCTTGAATTACATTATTATTTCCAATGATATTCGCAGTGACGCGATCAATGAATCCCCCTGGCAATAGCCACCAATTTGTCCTAAAAAATGGGTCTGTAAATAGAGCGTTGAGACCCTTTCGTAAGTAGTCCCGTAAGACGGTTTGTTCTTGACTTAAGCTAGAACCAATCAAATGGGCAATCTGGGAAATTAGTTGATCTTTATTAGCCTCGTGATCGATATTTTCAAGCGGTGCGTCTAGCAGTTTCGATCGAAATTCCTCAAATTTTTCTCCCGTCAGTTCGTTAAGCATTAGATCCAGAATTTGTTTTAGTGAGACTTTAATTCTGGGTACAAGGAGTACCTTCCGCTTGGCGGTATTTTGTATTTTCGCTTTTAACCACTTAATAAGATGTGTCTTCCCAGAACCAGATGCTCCAATGATCGGCATTAAGATATTTCCATCAAATTTAACTGTGCTATTGAAATCAGAAGCGCCAAGCATAAATTCAGCAAGAATCGACTGTTCGGTGATAGTTTCGCCTGGCGACAGAATTCCCGCGCTTTCGTCGCCTGGCGCATTATAAAACATTTTTTGAGCCGATACTGGTGAGTGAGTGGCAGAGAAGAATTCGGGGCTATGTTGTTCAGCTTCGGTGTCTAGTAGGTCCGAGGCTAGATCTGGCTTCCAACAGAGATAGTTTGTAAAGGGCATTAATTTAATCCTAAAATCTGATTCGCTGGATAGATGTGTATATTTCTTCAACGTCCGCAATGCAAAGTGTTTTGGGGACCGGGGAATCGGCCCTGTGCTCTAATTTGATAAAGCCTTCTTCTTTCAGTCGCAAGAGTGCTATAGAAAGCGAAGGCGACACCCGCCCATCGACCGCGGCGAGGTTAGGATATTTCTCAATGAGCTCTTTATTATGATTTCCGCCGTCGATAACCGATAGTTTATTCGCTAAAGTTTGAATAACGCTACTTAAATCTTTAGTGCTTTGATCCGACAGTACGGTTTTCAATTCTCTACGAACAGCGATTGTCGGATCGGCTACAAGGGCAGTCCCTTCTTCTTGAGCAAATCCAAGATAGGTGATCCAGTGGGCTAGGTTTCCAAAGCGGACATCGTTTAATCCCAGGGGTTTGCCTAGTTCATTTTCTGCTTGATTCCAGTCTAGTGGCTTATCAAATAGAGACCTGGTTAGTACCCAAGCAATTGCTTGGCCGAGATTAGAGTTTTTGGCATTATTTGGATTGTTAAAGGCGAGGCGAGTGATTATCGAAGGAAGCATTTCAGTTACCAGACTTCTATTTTTTGGATCACGCTCATGTACTTGTAACCCAGTATGAAGAGTAACTATCTTATCTTGATTGATTTCAATAAGTTCAAGTTCTTGTGCTTCCTCAATGGTCTTGCGTGCGCAATGTTGGTTGTCTTGAAGTATTTGAGGCGAAAGTGTCCTTACCAAATCTCCTTGGGCTATACCTCCTTCGAGTGTCAGCAAATAGGAAAAAAGTCCCCTTACCCTGCTTGGCACCGATTCTACTGTATGTAAGAGGCTCATATTTAAATTGTACCAATTCCGAATTCATCTCGAAAACTCTCTGCCATAACCCCTCGGAACTTTCCTAGACTCAATAAGGT
Source organism: Actinomycetes bacterium (assembly GCA_014190175.1). The sequence goes on from BJFZ01000163.1 coordinate 2,170, forward strand.
GCGACCCACTTGATCTTTGGTAGTTTCATCAAGCAGTAAGAACTGCGGAATAGAGGACTCTCTAAGGTTCGCAATGAACTTATCAGAGAATATAAAGTTACGCGGAATAAATCGCAGTACCGGAACTGCCGGAATATATTCTCTGTGCCAATTTGGGCTTGTCATCACTGCTTTGCCACTCGAAGATAGATCTACAAGATCTAATGAATTTAGTATCACTTCCTCGGCAACAATAAAACGAATGCCAACTAGAATGGCCCAATTAACTATGTCGCTTAAGTCCTTTAAATTTGTGTGCCACTCGTTTAGTGGAAAATAGACGGCTTTCACCATTTGCGTGGCCGTTGGGAAGACG
>BJFZ01000164.1 GCA_014190175.1 Actinomycetes bacterium
GCAGAAAAATAATTGTCGCCATGGATTTTATGCGCGGGATCCTTACTTTAATTGTCGGTATCGGTGTTTATTTGAGTGCAACACAGCTGCCCAATCTAAAACAAGTTGAAATTTCGCACCCAACGCATCTCAAACTCTATTTACTCTTACTTGTTATGGCCTTGCTTTTTGGATTCATGGAAGTTTTGCGTGATAACAGCGCACAGACACTTATGCCATCGGTGGTAGCCGAGGAAAATCTAGAAAAAGCTAACGGCAGAATGTGGTCTGCAGAGTCGCTAACAAACACATTTATTGGACCACCACTTGGAAGCCTCTTGCTCGCTCTTGCCATTGCTCTACCATTTTTTGTTGATGCCGGAACATTCTTTTTCTGTGCAGGGCTGATCGCATCCCTTGTCGGAACTTTCAAGCCCTCCAGCGTTAAACAAGAACGGCTCTCATTTCGCGTCGAAATGCGCGAAGGATTTACTTGGCTCTGGAAACATAAACTTTTGAAGTCCATGGCAATAATTCTAGGTTTACTTAATTTCTGCGGGTCAATTACGGGCGCTATCTACATTCTCTTTGCCCAAGAGGTTCTGCATACATCTGTATTTGTCTTTGCCGTTTTGGGCACAGCGGGCGCCGTAGGTGGAATTCTCGGTGGCACACTGGGTCCAAAGCTTGCAGAGAAAATCGGTAGTGGACCATCTCTAGCAATCACATTGAGTTTGTTTCCCGTGTTTTCAGTCATTGTTGGATTGACTAGTTCGTGGGAAGTTGTTTGGGTTGCCGTTGCAATCGAAAGTTTCTTTGCAGTTTTATGGAATGTGATCACCGTTTCACTGCGCCAGAGCATTATCCCCAAGCACTTGTTGGGACGAGTAAATAGCGTGTACAGAATGTTTGCTTGGGGCACGATTCCGATCGCCACTCTTTTTGGAGGCCTGCTGGTAACAGTCAATGCCCACTTCATGACCCGGGCGTGGGCCCTTCGCAGTACTTACTTTGTATCGGCAGTAATGGGTCTAGCCCTTGTTGCCTATGCAATACCTAAATTGACCACCACCAAAATCGAGGCTGCGCGTAGTTCTAAGTAGGCTTTCAATGCATGCGCTTTTCAATGGATTACTCTTTACACATGCCCGTTGACTCTATTTGCCCAACATGCAAGAAAGTTTTGCCGCCGAAAGCAACTCGATGCTCAAATTGTGAAGAGAAGAAATTTGAGAGAGAACAGAATGATATTCAGAGAGAAAAAGCGGAACTAAAAACACGAGATGCCCTAGATGCAACATTTGCATGGGGCAATAGTAATTTTCCTGAAGGAAGTGCCGGTAATGATGCCCTTCGTAAGGATATTGAAAGACGCGAGAGTCTAGAAAGAGCTAAGCAAGAGAAGAGAGCCGGAAAAGGCCAAGCTATCAAATCTTTTGAAACCAATTCATTAGAGGGAATAGAGCATTCAATTTCAGTTTGCGGTTGGGATAATTTGCCAAATTGCAGCCCAACCACTTTTGCTGAAAGAACTCTTTCACTCAACGGGGCAAAGGGTCATTTCCTTAACGTTGTAGACGGAAATTGGCAATTGCGAGAGAGTAAGTCCGGGAGATTGGTTTCTCAAGGACCTCTATTGGAGATTCAGGAATTAAGAAGGAATTCAGCTCATCGAATTGTAGGTAATGGCATGTATCACTTGCATCTTAAGGGGAGCAGAGAAGGTTGGCCTGTTCGAATAAGACTTTGGGGCGTTGGGTATTCAGCCAAACTGTTGTATAACGCAATGAAGTTATTTGAAGTTAAAGATGAAGCGGCATTTAACGTTCAAGGACCTCAAAAATTGTTACAAATCGATGCAGTCTTTGCAGGAGGTATTGGTGTTGATCTGGCCCCGAATACCCTCGGAACTTTATACATTACAAACGAAGAGGTTCAGTTTGCAACAATTGGTAACACTTGGAGACATTCTTTCAATGGCTTAAAAGGGATGCAGATTGGCGGACAAGGACTAGTTCAATCAGGTGGTGGCTGGGTAGGAGGAGGTTTTGGAATCAAAGGGGCGCTAGAGGGTGCTGCCTTTGCCGGGATTATGAATTTATTAACAACGAGAACTTCTTTTGATTGTTTCCTGCGTTTAGTTTTTCCATTTCCAGATGCTGATGCAACTTTTCAGATACTGGACCGTGACCCTAAGAATCTCGAATTAGATTTAACTTGAACTCGAGGCAGACTTGAATCTTCGAGCAATCAAGTATCGCAAATGAATGACAACTCAGGCATCGATACTTTAGTAAAATTGGCCGATTTACTCGATCGTGGTTTGATTTCTGAAGATGAATTTAAGGTACAAAAAGAGCGCTATTTTAAGAACTCTTGATTTGACCCTTAAATAGGGTCAGACTCTAATTCTGCGGAAAACCTAGATTGATTCCACCATGGCTTGGATCAAGCCAGCGACTAGTAATTGCTTTTCCGCGAGTGAAGAAATGAACTCCTTCAACACCGTGTGCTTTGGTGTCACCAAATAAGGAG
>BJFZ01000165.1 GCA_014190175.1 Actinomycetes bacterium
TTACCCCAGCAGAAGTTGCCGCAATGTTCCGCGTTGATCCAAAAACGGTCACACGTTGGGCAAAAGCCGGCAAGCTAACATCGATCAGAACTCTTGGCGGACATCGTCGCTATCGCGAAAATGAAGTTAAAGCTCTACTTAAATCATTGCCAGGAAATTCTATTTAATTACCAAGCATGATCTTCGGGTGAAGTTTTATAACCTGGGAAAATTTCATTTAACTTTGTTAAATGTGCCGCGGTTAATTCAACATCAAGTGCACGCAATGCAGAATTAAGTTGTTCTTGCGTACGTGGTCCAATGATTGGCGCAGTTACTGAAGGTTGAGCAAGTAACCAAGCAAGTGCAACATCACCAGGTTCTTGTCCGATCTCAGCACAGAAGTTTTCATATGCTTCAACGCGAGGTCTAACTGCATCTAATGCATCTTTCGAACGACCTTCAAGACGACGCTTTCCATCACGTTCTTTCTTAAGCACTCCGCCCAAGAGTCCACCGTTAAGTGGTGACCAAGGCAAAATTCCAATCCCATAATGCTCGGCTGCTGGAATAACTTCGCGCTCGATATCGCGAACAACTAAGTTGTAAATAGATTGTTCAGAAACTAAGCCCATAAAGTTGCGTGGAGCGGCTGCACCTTGTGCTTGTGCTAAATGCCAACCACCAAAGTTACTGCTACCAACATAAAGAATTTTTCCTTGTGCAACCAAAATTTCCATCGCTTGCCAAACTTCTTCCCATGGCGTTGTGCGATCGATGTGGTGCATTTGATAAAGATCGATGTAATCAGTTTGCATTCTCTTTAAACTCGCATCGCATGCGCGGCGAATGTTTAGTGCAGAAACACCTTTGTTGTTTGGCCAAGGATCCATCTCGCCATAAAGTTTTGTAGCCAGTACAGTTTTTTCGCGACGTGCTCCGCCTTTTGCAAACCAACGACCCATAATTTCTTCAGTGCGACCCCATTGATTTACTCCACCATAACGATTTGCAGTATCAAAAAAGTTAAGTCCGTTAGCAAGCGCGGAATCCATAATTGAATGTGAAGTAGCCTCATCAGTTTCCGGACCAAAATTCATTGTTCCTAAACAGATACGACTTACGGATAGACCAGAACGACCAAGGTTTTTATATTTCATGGGATGAGGCTACCCCCACCCTGCAAACACCCTATAAACACCCTACAAATTCACCTTAAATTCCCAGTTATGCAGCCTAGAGATTGAGTGGAAAGCATTCTGGATGTCTAATAAAATCTGCGGGTGAACAAGTTCGCTCGCATATTAATTGCACTGGTGGTTACCATTACTCCATTAAGTGCAGTTACTCCAGCACAGGCAGAAACTTGCCAAGAAGCGATCACTCTTTGGCCGGGCTCTCCTTATGAGCGAAGTTTCCCACGCGTTTGTGGCGAAGAAGCCAGATCGGCACTTTGGAATACTCAGCTCGGACCATATTTAGATCAATATTCAGCAGCAGCTGCGCAATGGTTTACTGCTCAAGCCGAAGCAGAGCAAGCGCGACGAGCTGCTGAAGAAGCAGCTCGTGTTGCGGCTGCGGCCGCAGCAGATGCCGCAAACTGCGTAAGCACATCTGTAATTTTCCCTGGCACAAAATGGGAAATGACATTCCCTGGGGTTTGCACTGCCATCGGAATTGCAGGTAGATCATTACAAATACAAACTTATTCGGAAAATGTTGCAGTACAACAAGCAGCCGAAGCCGCCGCTGCTGCAGCCAATCAACCACTACCTCCTAATTCGATTGACTGCAATTTAGAACTTTGGCGTAATGCGGCGCAATGTATAAATCAAAACAACGGAACAACACCACTTCCAATTGTTCCGCCACTACCAACTTTTAATGCGAACTCACAACCCATGGTAAATCCAGATGGAACCATTAATTGTGCGCAAGCAGATAATGCAATCACAACAACCTGCATGAATTTATTTAAGCCGTCTGCAAATGGAACGCTAGATTGCACTCGTGGTGAATTAAAAAATTTACCAGCTTGCGTAAATGGAACAGCACCTGGTGGACCAAATGCGCCACCGCCACCAACAAATGTCTCAGCACCAACTTCAAATGTGCCAGCAACAACAGGTGGTATAGTTGCACAACCTAGTTCTCCAAGTAGCCAAAATAATTCTGCGCCAAGCTCTACTCAAGTCGCGAGTGAAAAAGTTAAGCAAAACAAAGAAGACCTTTTCCCTGACGCAGATGGTGAAGAAGAGGACCCTGCGGCAAATCTGACTGTTACCTACAGCAAGAGTCTCGCTCGTTACATTGTGAAAGTCGACTCAAATCTTGCTGAGGAATCTCTGGTAATTCGTGGAGTGAAAAAAGGTGCAAAGTCACTTAAGTTCACTCTAAATACGGACGAAGATGGCGTAGCCGGAGTAAAAACTAAGACTAAACTTTCAGGATTTACTTTGACTTTGTATTTCGGTTCAACCAAATTAGATTCGGTAAAAGTTAGCTAAGTTTTCCGCGTTCT
>BJFZ01000166.1 GCA_014190175.1 Actinomycetes bacterium
CAATATTCAAGCAATAGTTCCATCATAGAGATCTCACCTCCTGGGGGTAAAAAGTCAGGAAGGTACGGCTTTTGTTAGCAGTACGGTCATCAGTAGAAGCAGTAATGTCAGGAAGGTTGACCTATTTTCCCCTTGGAAAAGGTCAAAACTCCGTCTATTATTTCTTTAAACAAGCTCAGATTGTCACTGTCCTATAACTCTTAATTACTTGATAACCAAAGTTGAAGAGGTTTGCGAAATGTCATCAATTCTGGAAATGTCGGCTTTGGTTCGTGCAGAACAAAGGAAGGTAGCCGTTCAAGTAGTTGGCGTAGTGCGATTTTCGCCTCGAGACGAGCAAGTGGCGCTCCAAGGCAAAAATGGATGCCGTGTCCAAAACTTACATTTCCAGGATCAGTTCTGGTGATATCAAAGGTGTCAGGATTTTGGAATTTCTTCGGGTCGCGATTTGCAGCGCCGATCATGAAGTGGACGCTGTCGCCTTTCTTGATCTGTTTTCCCAGAATCTCAAGATCCACTGATGCGATCCGGCCCGTTTTTTGGACAGAGGAATCAAAGCGAAGCGTCTCCTCTACTGCAGCCGGGATGAGGTCAAAGTTAGATCGGAGTAAAAGTTCTTGTTCTGGATTGTTTATCAACGCTAGAACCATATTCCCGATCAGGCCCTCGGTAGTTTCGAAGCCGGCGAAGAAAAGTTGGATGGTGAGACCTACGATTTCTATGTCAGTTAGTCCATCGCCACTTTCATCTTTAGGGGCATTCACAATTTTACTTAATAAACCATCATTGGGATTGCGACGAAGTTCCACAAAAAGTTCTAACAGATATTCCTGGGCTTCGCGGGCAACAGTTTCTCCGTGTTCGGCCTGTTCTGTCGTAAGCCGCGCTGAAGCAGTGAAATCAGCGAAACCATCAGCCCATCGTTTTAGGTCCCACCTTTTCTCGAGTGGTATCCCAAGGAGTTCACAAATTACGATTGCAGGAAGTTGGAAGGAGAAGTCATCTACGAGATTAAATACATCCTTAGACATGGCAGCATCCAGTAAGTCGCTTACGATCTTCTCGATGTTTGGTTCAAAAGCAGTGACGCTTCGCGGTGTGAAAGATTTATTAACTAGGCGCCGGAGCCGAGTATGTGCAGGTGCATCCTGGAAGACAATCCAGTTGCTGACATTAGTAATTGCGTGCGACAAATTTTCGAGTTGATCTGGTGAAAGATGCGAAGAGGCTTTTGCGATACGTTCGCTTTGATTGAAGAAATCATCTCCCCCAAGCCCTTTTTCGACTTCATTAAATGTTGTGACAATCCATGCTTGGGCGATCTCGCTCCAAAAGACGGGTGACTCTTCATGAAGCTTTCGATAAATCGGGTAAGGATTGGCGAAATAATCACCAACGAGGAATTGTGAAATGCCGGTCTGATTTATCGCCATGAAAACCTTCCCTAAGTGCGAAGTCAGAATACTCGGTAGTGCGAAAAAGGCAACGACCAGGTGTTTATCTTCTATACAAGAATCAGGATGCGATTAGTGGATTTCTCTTTTAGGATTTGAGGTAACACTCTTGAATCTAATTAAGGATTAAATAAGTGAAATTAATTGACCTTAGCGCTGATTTAGAAAGCATCGTTGCGCAGGAGTTTAAATCCTTGCATTCAGGTGGTGGGCGAAGTTCAATTCAGGGCGGGCAAAGTGCAGCAGATAGTGCGCTTGCTCAGTTAAATATTGCAGGTTATGCAAAGGATCGATCGGAAGTATTACCCCGTGAGGCACGAGGGGCTTCAGTGTTATCTCCTTACATTCGCCATAATTTGCTGCCTTTGCAAAGAGTCTGGGATCACGTGGCTAAGGCGCCGTTCTCAGATCGTGAAAAATATCGTGATGAATTGTTATGGCAAGAGTATGCGCGCCATCTATATGCGCGAATCGGTACACGACTATTTAGCAATCTGCGTTTTGAACAAATTTGGGATAAGCCAGGTAACGGTTGGCCTGAAGGTATGGCCTGTGTTGATTTTGCTACAAATGAACTAGCTGAAGATGGATGGTTAGTTAATCAAACTCGGATGTGGTTAGCCTCGCACTGGACGGTACGTAATGAGCTTGGTTGGTTGCATGGTCAAGAAGAGATGTATCGCCACTTACTTGATGGTTCGCGGGCGGCAAATCTTTTAGGTTGGCAATGGACAGTTGGTACCGGTACCGGCAAGCCCTATGGCTTTGCGCGTTGGCAGGTAGAAAAGCGTGCACCAGAACTATGTGGTGGTTGTGCGCTGAAAAGTAAATGCCCAATTCAGGAATTTCCGGATGAGGTTTCTTTAGATGCGGCTCCCCATGAAGCGCTACTTTTGACTGACCCCGATCTTGCGGCAACTACAGGGCCGTTAATTGTGAAAGAAAATAAAACACCTGCGCTGGTTTTGTTAACAGTGGATTCATTAGGCGATGCAGATCCAGCGATGGTGGCGAACCCAGAGT
>BJFZ01000167.1 GCA_014190175.1 Actinomycetes bacterium
GGTTCACACCAGTTTGAATGAAAAAGAAAGAGAAGTCAGGGTAATTGAGCTTCTTGGGCTCGTGGGTTTACGGCCAGAAATGATTGAGCGATTTCCTCATGAGATATCGGGAGGGCAATGTCAACGTGTGGGTATTGCGCGAGCAATCGCACTTAATCCTAAGATGTTGATTTTAGATGAGTCAGTTTCAGCAGTTGATGTATCTATTCAAGCGCAGATATTAAACCTACTTCGAGACCTTCAAGAGAAATTGAATCTGACGTATCTATTTATTTCGCATGATTTATCAATTGTTCGATATATGTCCCATAAAATTGCCGTCCTCTATCAAGGTGAAATTGCCGAATTTGGTACGCGGGAAAATTTATTTTCTAATCCCGTACACCCATATACCCACACACTTATGAACTCAATTCCAGATCCGTTTCATGAAAAAAGTGGAAAAGTCTCAGAAATCGGCCCTGGAGATGAATCTATTGATAAAGTTTCAACGGGTTGTTCATTCCGCTCTCGGTGTGCAATTGGAGCACAAAAGGAGATATGCATGAGTATCAATCCCGGACTAACACCAAATACATCCGCTCACGAGCTTGTCGCTTGTCACTTTCCCACAACTTCGTCTGAATACGCCCAAGCTCTTAAGAGCCTCACGCAATCTGCTGGGTAGTATTAATGAGCACTCGCACGATAACAGCGATTGAAACGACACCTGTAAAGAGAAATTTTAAGCCAGCCCTTGCAGTAAGAGGTTCTAAAAATACGCATGACACTTCACTTTTTCTTTTTGTAAGAGTGCTCTTAGACAATGGTGTTATTGGATATGGAGAAGTTAGCGGCACTTTGAATTGGAGTGGTGAAGATGCAACATCGGCCGAACCAATAATTCGGGAGAAGATAAGACCTTTGCTTATTGGTAAATCACTTGCAGACTTTTCTATACTTTTATCGAAAATTGAGCTGTCAATAGATGGAAATTACTTCACTAAAGCCGGAGTAGAAATGGCCCTGTGGGATGCTCTTGGGAAATGTGAAGATAAACCTGTACATTCGCTACTAGGCGGTAAAAAAAGAGATGAAATTAACGTAAAGATTTCAATTAGTGGGGATGAACAATATCTTACTGATAGTTATGAAGAGGCCAAGAAATCTGGATTTCGTAAGTTTAAGGTCAAAGTTGGTCATGGTCGTGCTCGAGATTTGTCTCGATTCGCTTTAGCCCGCCAATTGGCCGGCGAGGGAACTTATATTGGAGTAGACGCCAACTGTGGATGGAGTCGAGATGAAGCAGATTTTTGTATTCCAGAGCTCAAAAAATTAGGTGTTGCATTTATTGAGCAGCCCTTAGATCGTCAAGATTACAAAGGATCGCACGAATTAAGAGGTTATAACCTCCCAATTGTTGCCGATGAATCTGTATTCACTCAAGTGCAGCTAGATAGCGTCATTAAAGAAGCTGCAGCCAGTGATATCAGTATCTATATTGGTAAAAGCGGTGGCATTAGCAACGCATTTAAGATGGCAAATAAGGCAAATGCAAATGGCCTAGGAGTCATTATCGGCAGTAATGCCGAGCTAGGTATTGGTACTGCTGCTCAAATACATGTTGCAGCAGCGTGCTCACGACTTAGTGATATTCCTTCAGATATTATCGGCCACCATTTTTATACAGAAGATGTTCTGGAAATTCCGCAGGCCATTGACGGCTTGGTGGCGAAGGTCAACAATGAAGCTGGACTTGGTGTGAGTTTGCTACCGGAGATTTTGAGGACATTTCGATGATTATTGACGGGCACATTACTTTGTTACCGCACACAGATATTGGCAAACTTATGGTTGAAATGGATAAGGCAGGTGTTAAGCGAGCGATTCTGAGCCCGGCAGATCATGAGGTTGCTGTTAATAATTATGAAGGTAATAATCGTATTCTAAAAGTTGTTGCAGCTAATCCTGATCGTTTCTATGCCTATGCAACTTCAAATCCATGGTTTGGAAAGCGTGCGGTAGAAACATTGAAAGCAGCTATGGACTCAGGAGCAGTGGGTCTGAAAATAAATAGCTCGTTGCAAGGTTTTACTCTGCTCGATCCAATAGTTTATCCACTGATAGAAGCCGTGGCTGAAGCCGGAATATTTATCTATGCTCATACTGGAACGCCTGTAAATGCGTTACCACTCCAACTAAGAGTACTCGCTCGACGATATCCACATGTAAATTTTATTATGGGCCGCTCCGGGAGAACTGATTTTCGCACTGATGCGATTCCAGCGCTTAGAGCTCAAAAAAATATCTTTGCGGATACTTCACATGACTATCCTCATACTGGTCTTGCAAATACATTTAGTAGTATCGGCGCAGCCCAAATGATATTTTGTAGTGATTCCCCTTATGAAACTCCAAAATTTGGAGTCGAATGTGTGAAAGCTATGGCAATTTCTAAAGATGACAAGGACGCTATTTTTAGGCGGAATTTAG
>BJFZ01000168.1 GCA_014190175.1 Actinomycetes bacterium
ACCAATACCATGCAGCTCTAGATCTCCAACTGTTGTTCCAAATTGATTCGCGACAGCATTTGCAATTGCAGCAGCACGATCTGGATTTGTATCGGTAACGGTTAGCGCGATCAAGACTGTATCAAGTGGAGCTGATGCAGAAATTTGTCGTGCAAGTTGGGTAGGCGTGATTTTGAGTTCGAGTTGCTCGATAACAGGTCCCAGCGTTAGCGGACTATCGATTATTTGTGCGTACGATTTTACACGTTGCTGGGAAAAACTTGAACCTTGTTGCATGGCTGAGATATCTAGAGCAGATGCAGGTGTGGAGACAAAAAGCTCTGCCTGTGATTGATACGTGGGCGTAGTTGCAAATGTGATGATCATCGAAACTAAGACACCGAGAATTACAGAAGCGATGATGAGGATTCGATTTTGAACAATTAGGCGCCAATATTGGATGAGTTCCACACCAGCACCTCCTCACGAGCGCAGCACACAAGGGGTGGGGATAGCCCTCATGGATTCCAATCGTAGTTTTTTATGAGTGCTTATGGCCATGCCGTGTCTGGATTTGCTGGTAAAACCCGTATCGCAAGTGGGGGTGTATGCGATTGTCTACTGTTTGCGTAGTAAAAACCGTACAAGCAAGAGCCCAATAATTACGCTCATAGTATTAGAGATGAAGTCGGCAAATTCAGAGACCCTGCCTGGAATCACTATCTGAGTGAGCTCAATTGCAAGTGAGAGTGAGATACCTAAAAAGAATATCTTGCGTTTTTTAAGTGTAGGAAGCGCAAATTGAATAACAATAACGAGCGGGGTGAGCATGAAGAAGTTAGCGATAGCAACAATTCGGGCATCTGCATAGAGGATCTTATAAAAAAGATTCGCATGGCTCTCTAAAAAAGTGGCAATCTCTGAAGGTGATCCATTGACTAAAACGGGGCGAGGAAAGAAAACAAATGTAATCAGGGTAGCCATATAGCAAATAAGCAGACATACGAATATGGACCGAGTAGGTGTTTGACCGATGCGCCTTTTCACACAGTAACCTTAACTCATGCGAATCGTGGTTGTCTGCACAATGAACCAGGCTCGCTCTCCGTTTGCACAGGCTGTTTTGCAAAGAAATTTCCCTGATGATCAGATTTCATCAACTGGTGTGAGAGCCGTCGTTGATACACCTGTAATGGAAATGGTTGCTTCCATTGCAAAAGAGTGGAATATGCCAATCTCAAAGAAGTATTCAACTAACCTAGAAGTTGATAAGGATGTCATCCTTTCTGCAGATTTAGTGATCTGCGCAGAAGAAGCACACTGCGCGGCTATCACTACCCTTGGCTACACAGGCCAGTTGATTAGTTATGAAAAAATCCTAGAAGACAAAGATTTCATTCCACAAGATCCAGATGGCTATTCACCTGAGAATATGCGAAGGGAATTGGGCAAGGTTGCCGCCCTCACTCTTCGAGCGGTGCTGGATCATAAAAAAATTACTAATAAGCATCCTGTTCTTGCAGTCATACCGCATGGCATTTCAGATTTAGAGATGGCACTGACTCACGCTCAATTTGAAAGAATGCTTCGAGGCGCAGTATTAATCGATGCAGATCTTCGGGCACCTTTGCATCAAGAATTATTAGATCTAGGGATTGAAAGAGTTGAATTTGATGTCTCTCATGATTTTTCGAGTAATCCTCTGATGCCAAATGAAAATGAGGCACTCTCTCACTCACACCAAATTGATGATCCAGAAAGGTTTTTTCTTGATCCTCTCTGGCGCGATTTCATCGCCTCTTACTCCAATCAGGGACCAGTTGTGCTACTAACGGCTCCAAGGCATTCTCGGATGCGCCGCTTGCCAGATTCCTACCTTTCATCTCTGCAGGCCGATGAGTTCTCGGTGATTTCGAGCTGATGATGAATCTTCTCCAACGTTTTATCAATTCTTGGTGGAAAGTAACATCACTGATTTTTATTGCGATTGTGCTTACAGTACTTTCATATTTTGCTATCACTTTTGGGCCCATAATCTCTCACATAAAGACATATGTGACTTCTATACAAAATGATTCTCACCCTGAAAAGATTGAAAAATCTTCCAAGGTAATTTCAAATGATTTAGATCGAGCATTTCAGAGCCTCGATAAGCCAATTCTCAAGCAGTTATTAAGAGTCAGTGGATTAGATTTTTCAATAATTGCTCCGGAGCTTAAGGGTTTAATCCTTGCCAGTCCCGAGATAACTGGGGCAACAAAAGCTAAAAAGTTTATGATTGCATTTCAAAACTCAGCCGAAGCTAGAGGTACAGGTGGGATATTAGGAGCTTTTGCCATCGTTGCCGTGGAAAACGGGCATCTTCGAGTTGAGCGTACGGGATCCAATGTTGCACTTAAATCTCTCAATGAAATCCCAATACCTATGCCCACCGAATACACAAATTTATATAGAAGCGACCCCGCTATTTGGCAAAATTCAAATCT
>BJFZ01000169.1 GCA_014190175.1 Actinomycetes bacterium
ATTATGGCTAACTCAGATTTTCTCCGTCCTTTTTGACCCTATTGAGGACCCTTCCTACCCGAGGCCCTCATAGGTGCGTTAGATGAATTGGAAAAATCACATAACAATGCAATTAATGATCCAGTTTTCCAAGCAGAGCTAGCTCATTTGCATTTAACATATAGCGGTCGTCCTAGCATCATTACTGAAGCAAAAAGATTTTCAGAATATGCCGGGGGAGCACGGATACTTCTCAAACGCGAGGATTTGAATCACACCGGCAGTCATAAAATTAACAACGTTTTAGGTCAGGCGCTATTAACAAAGGCAATGGGAAAAAAGAGAATTATTGCCGAAACTGGTGCGGGTCAGCATGGCGTTGCATCGGCCACTGCAGCGGCGTTATTTGGTTTTGAATGTGTTGTCTACATGGGCGAGGAAGATACTCGGCGCCAGGCACTCAATGTTGCTCGAATGAAATTGCTCGGAGCCGAAGTTGTTCCGGTGACTGCAGGATCGCGAACCCTTAAAGATGCAATCAACGAAGCGATGCGCGATTGGGTTACAAATGTAGAAACAACGCATTACTTGCTGGGTACCGTTGCCGGACCCCATCCATTTCCAACAATGGTTCGGGATTTTCAAAAAATTATTGGCCAAGAAGCTCGAGAGCAAGTTCTTTCCTTAACAGGACGCTTACCGGATGCAGTACTTGCATGTGTAGGTGGTGGATCCAACGCCATCGGAATCTTCCATGCTTTCATTCCTGATACTGGTGTTCAACTGATTGGATTCGAAGCAGGCGGAGACGGAATTGAAACTGGTCGTCATGCGGCAACAATTACTGGTGGATCCCCTGGAGTTTTGCATGGTACTCGCTCCTATGTATTACAAGATGCAAATGGACAAACCGTTGAGTCTCACTCCATCTCAGCCGGACTTGATTATCCAGGCGTTGGTCCTGAGCATGCTTATCTGCATGACATCGGAAGGGCTCAATATCGAGCGATTAATGATGAGCAAGCAATGCAAGCATTTAGCCTGATGTGCAAGTCTGAGGGAATAATTCCTGCGATTGAAACGGCGCATGCTTTGGCAGGTGCAATGGAGATTGGAAAAGAACTCGGGCCTGATGCGATTTTGCTCATTAACTTTTCAGGACGCGGAGATAAAGACGTTCAAACCGCTGCAGATTATTTCGGAATACCTCTTTAATGCCTACCTCACTCGAAGAAGTCTTAGCTAGAACCAAGAATGAGAATCGTTCTGCGCTGATTGCCTATATTCCTGCCGGCTTTCCATCATACGAAGGTTGCAAAAAGGTCATCACTGTATTCCAGGAAGCAGGCGTTGATGCTGTGGAGATTGGTTTTCCTTACAGCGATCCGGTGATGGATGGTCCAACAATTCAAGAAGCAGCAAGCATTTCATTGCGCGGGCGAACAGGGGCTGCTCAGGTTTTTTCGACTGTAAGTCATGCCCATGGAGTAGGACTTGCAACGCTGGTGATGACTTATTGGAACCCTATTGAGAAGTATGGTGTTGATGCATTTGCAAAAGAGATTATAAATAATGGTGGGTCTGGAGTAATTACACCTGACTTAACGATAGAAGAATCAGCTCCTTGGCAGAGTGCAGTTGTAAATGCTGGAATTAATTCAATTTATGTTGTTGCACCTAGCACTACTCAAGAAAGATTAGCCAGAGTCACTTCGCATTGTTCTGGCTTTGTTTATGCAGCCTCGCTTATGGGCGTAACTGGCACGCGTACCTCTGTTTCATCTGGAGCGCAAGAATTAGTGTCGCGCATTCGTAAGGAGACGACATTGCCAGTGTGTGTAGGTTTAGGGGTTTCTACTCGTGAGCAAGCCAAAAGTGTTGCTACCTATGCTGACGGAGTGATTGTTGGGTCAGCTTTTATTAAGATCCTGCTTGAGGCAAAGAGTGAGGCACAAGGACTAGAAAGTGTTAGATCACTCGCGAAAGAACTTGCATTAGGAGTAAGGGAGGCACGATGAAAAAGTTGAGTCCGTGGCTTGGTTTGGTATTCAGATTAGTTCTCGGTGGAGTACTTTTTTATGCTGGATATCTCAAAGCCTTTAACCCTAGTAAAGCAAAGATGGCTGTTCGCGCATATGAAGCTTTGCCAATTCCAGTAGCAAATATTTTAGGAGTTGCATTGCCGTGGATAGAGATTGGTGCTGGGTTACTCCTCATACTAGGTGTTGCCGTTCGACAGACGGCAATTTTTTCTTGCGTACTCATGTTGGTCTTTATCGTTGCAATCGCCCAAGCTTGGGCGCGTGGTCTCTCCATTGATTGCGGGTGTTTTGGAGGCGGAGGCCAAGTCGATGCCAAAGATACGAAGTATGTTGAAGAAATTGTTAGAGATTTTGCTTTAATCCTCATGAGTTTCTATTTA
>BJFZ01000170.1 GCA_014190175.1 Actinomycetes bacterium
TCAATCTATTTACTTGCCAGGAACTTCAAGCGCCCATTGATTTTTGAAGTCAGTTGCATTACTTGATAGGTAGCCCTGACGAAGTGTTGAGATATCTGTACCAACAGCAAACTTGCTTTGGTTAGCTTCGCTCAACAGCGTTACTGGAATTACTGGATAACCGTTAAGTGTTCCACCAACGATGATGTTCTGCGCTGCTGGTGAAAGTACCCAGTTAATGAAACGTTGCGCTGCAACACCTTGGCGAGAGCCCTTTGGAACTCCCAATATTGCTGGGCCACCAGTTAAGGCTGGTCCGCTGATTTGAGCAACTTTCCAATAACTTGGAATTGTTCCAGCTTTTAGACCGCTGAGGAATTGATCTGACCAAACTGTCGCCATATCGACTGATCCATTAGAGACCAACGAAAGAGTTGCAGCATTGCCGGATGGGTAAGTTCCATTTTTGCCATATGTGTAAGGGTTTAGAGATTTGAGTACATCAAATCCTGCCTTCCACTTAGCTTGCAGCGGCTTGTTAACTTCACTTACCAATGTCTTGATATCTGCATCGGTCATGTACTTATCGATAACGGACTGTGCGAATGCATATCCACTACCGCCGCCTGATGGCTGGTTGTATGTGAAACGACCGGGGTTTGCTTTGATCCAAACAAGAAGTTCATCCATTGTCTTAGGTGGCGTGGCAACAACTTTTGAATTGTAAGCCAAGAGAACTGTTGAAGCACGATATGGAATTCCGCCCTTAGCCAAGGTCATTAATGAAGTAGGCACTTGAGAAATATTTGGAATTCGAGAAGTTGAAGGAATTGTTAAAAATCCTTTTAATCCAAGTTCCTGAACAAATCCAGCTTCAATAACATCAAAGCCTGCATCTTTCTTTAATTTGGCCGCAGCCATAATTTTAGCGAGAGTAAGCGCATCATTTTTTCCATGAAGATCAAAAGAAGATACGTCAACGTTGTAATTTGGGTTTGCTTTTTCAAATGCAGGAATTAATTCTGTGAGCCACATTTTTTCAACGTTAGTATCTCCCGATACATAAAGTCGAACTTGAAATACTGCAGCGTGGCTTGTGGATGCAGTGAAGCCAAGTGTGGCTACTGCTAAACCAGCTACTGCAAGTATCGATACGAGTTTATTTTTACGCACTAAAAGTGCCTCCTCCAAGTAATAAGGAATAGACCGGATGTCGATTTCCTTCGAACAGGTAGGATATAAACTAGCAGTAAGTAGGAAATCGTCAAGGAGTTAGGCTCAATTCCGCATGAAATCCGCGTTAACAATTCTTGAACTTGTAGCGCGCCAAAATCGGGGTACGAATTGGGAGCTAGCAGAGCGAATTCCTCTTGCTTTCCCAACTCATCACCCCCAAGGTTTAGCTTTTGTGGGCGATTACATTTTCCTTTCATCGGTCGAAGTTTTAGAAAAACCCCTAAACGTTTTTGATCCGACGCTATCAACCCCTGGGCGCGGTATTGGTCACATGTTTGTAATCGATCACACTGGGAAACTACTAAAAGATATAACCATAGGTTCTGGCGATATGTATCATCCTGGCGGAATAGATTTCGATGGCACAAATGTTTGGGTGCCGGTCGGAGAATATAGACCAAAAGGTAAGAGCATGATCTTAACTATTGATGCAAAAAATTTTCAGGTTACCGAAAGGTTTCAAGTAAAGGATTCAATTGGGTGGGCGTTAAGTAACTCAGAGACCGGTTCCATATATGGTGGAAATTGGGGATCTCGCGAGTTTTATGCTTGGAGCTCTGATGGTAAAGAACTCGATCGTTGGAAAAATCCAAGTAGTTTTATTGACTATCAAGATTCTCAGTTCGCTGGTAACGGTCACGTGATTTGCGGTGGAATCGCCAACTTGCCACAGTCAAATGGGCTAGGTGATTATGAATTGGGCGGTATGGCCATAGTTGACTTTGTTAACCGACGAATAGATTATGAAACACCAATTCAATTCTTTAGCGCGGCGGGTCATGTACTGACCCGAAATCCATTTGCACTCACAAGCGAAAACGATGATTTGTTCCTGCATGTTGCACCTGATGATGGTTTTGATCTTAATGGCACAGAGTTATTGAAGTTCAAAGCTTGTAATTAATTACTTTAGGCAATTTGAATTCTTTATCACTGCATAAATCGGTCTCACACCTCTAAAAAATCAAATTATGGATTTTAGAAAATCAATACTTTCTCTAACTGCTGAAATTGGACCGGCTCCAACTGCTGGAGCTTGATCGAGCATTACATCTTGCTCCAGCACTAGTTTTCCTTGGTAATCAATGCCATCCAAAAAGCTAATTACTTCAGAAATTTGGGCATCTCCATTACCTAATGGTTTATACATTCCGTTTTTAACTTCAGTTGAATATG
>BJFZ01000171.1 GCA_014190175.1 Actinomycetes bacterium
AGGTTTCTTAGGGGCAGGCCTATCATCTTCAGGTGACTTTGGTGAGAGTGCGGGGACATATTTAGTTTTAAGCCACTATACGGATAAATTCGAACCAGATACTGCAGGAAGATTTGATGTAGTGCCCTCTGTTTTAGAAAAGAACTGGCAGCAACAATCTGTAATTATTGGTGGTGGGCATACTCGAAATTGGGCCGAGAACCTATTGATTTTCGATTCCAGTTCTCTGAAAAAAGATTTTGATGCTTTAGTCGATGCCATAGAACCAGGGTCTGACGGTCTATTTTTTGTTCCACACTTAGGCGGACAAAATGGTCCAATTCGAACTTCTATCCGAGGCTCCTGGTTGGGACTCGAGTGGAGTCATGGACGGGGAAATCTTGCTCGTGCTGTTTTGGAGGCACTGGCATTTGAATCGGCAATTGCAATTGATGCGATGTCACTTCCGCATGAAGGAAATTCCCCTGTGATTGTCTTTGGAGGGGGAACGGGGAGTCATACTGCCTTACAGATCAAAGCTGATGTGACGGGAAGAGTTTATGAAAGCCTGGGAGACATTGCACCGGCAAATTTGGCAACAGCATTACTCGGCGCACTTGCTGTGGGAGAGATAGATGAAGTTCAAAGCACTATTCGTGCTCATCTGAATCCGACCAAGATGTATGCTCCGCATGAAAAAAGAAATGCCCAATACAAGTCTTTTCTAAAAACGTACCAAGAAGCAGTGGGCTTACTAGCCGAATTCAGGAGTAGGTGATTTCACGGAGTTTTCGATCTAATTCTGACTGCAGATCACCAAAGGGCTTGATTATGCAAATAACTGCTTTTTGATGTAGTGTTTGGGCTCCTACACAGAAGGGGTGAATTTGATGGCCCGATCTACGCTTGATGCGGTTCTTGCCCCGGCACTAGCCGGCGGGTACGGAGTACCAGCCATAAATATTGTCAATGATTTAAGCATGGCAGCAGTGCTAAGCGCCGCTGAAGCAGAAAGATCACCGGTGATTGTTCAAACTTCGGTTAAAACAGTCCGTGCAATTGGTTCTAAAGTTCTATGGTCTATGTGGCTAAGTATGACAGAAGAGATTTCTGTACCAGCAGTCCTACACCTGGATCATTGTCCAGAAAGAGAAGTGATTTCTGAGTGTCTTAAATTAGGTTGGAATTCAGTGCTTTTTGATGCTTCGAAGTTACCAGTTGAAGAAAATTTACGGCAGACCAAGCTTGTAGTTGCAGAGGCCAGAGAATATGGAGCTCATGTTGAAGGTGAGATTGAATCTATAACTGGGGTGGAAGACGGTATTGGTTCTGATGAAGTTGATCGAATTCAACCACTCGAAGTAGCTCTAAATTTCATTAAAGAAAGCCAAGTTGATGTTTTTGCGCCAGCTATTGGAAATGCTCATGGAAGATACTTGGTTGAACCAGTTCTAGACGCTGATCGAGTGAAAAAAATTTATGAAGCAACAGGCATCCCTCTTGCCCTACACGGTGGATCAGGAATGTCTCCGGCCCAATTCACAGAACTTATCGCACTTGGGTGTGCAAAAATAAACATCTCAACAGCTTTGAAGGAAGTATTCATGAAATCATCATTAGAATACTTAAAGAAGGCTGAAGAAACCAACAAATGGGATCCGCTTAAACTATTCTCGAACGTTCAAAATGCAGTTGCGGGAATGGCAACTGAGCACATGAGATTATTTGGGAGCTCTGGAAAAATAAAATGAGCAATGGGTACGGAATAATTTTTGACTGTGACGGAGTTTTAGCAGACACAGAAAAGCATGGTCACCTACCTGCTTTTAATCTTGCCTTTAAACAACTTGATCTTCCTGTTCAGTGGACAGTTGACGAGTACGCCATCTTATTGGAGATCGGTGGCGGAAAGGAACGACTCAAAAGTTTATTTGGAGAAACAGGCGCTTTAGCTGGCACAAAATGGAATGCTTCATCAGAGGATCGAGAAAGTTTAATAACAAAGATTCATCTACAAAAAACAGATAATTATGTTGAAATCGTGAAGCAAGGCGCTGTACCCGCAAGATCTGGTGTCAAAAGACTTGTAACCGAGGCAGCCCAGAAGGGTTGGCGCTTTGCGGTTGCTTCTACTTCTGCAGAAGTTTCTGTTCGGGCCATTCTGGCACACGTCCTGGGTCCTGAGTTGTCGACAAGTTTTTCAGTTTTTGCTGGCGACATAGTGCCTAAAAAGAAACCAGCGCCAGACATCTATCAGCTGGCTGTCACAAAGGGCGAGTTTGATATTGATCGAACAATTGCGATTGAGGATAGCGGAATTGGTGCACGAGCAGCTATTGCTGCTGGACTTCCTTGCTTGGTGACGGTGAGTACATTTACCGAACAAGATGATTTTACAAACGCCG
>BJFZ01000172.1 GCA_014190175.1 Actinomycetes bacterium
AAACACATGACCATCAACGTATTTCACGGACAAATCCTTTATCCTATCTAACAGCTTGTCATAAGTTAAAGGAGAAAACTCTTTCCCAGTCATCTTTTTATTTATAGTTGCCCAGTATTTAAGGTTGCCCGTCCCCCACGGAGGATCTGAATAAAGGATCCGTACTTTTTCACCCGCTAACATCTGGTCTACAATATCATCTTCAATGCTTGCGTTTGTTACCTTGTGCAATCCAATTTCTCGTATCATATCTTCATCCTGTTTATTATAATCGTCTCAGTCAATGGCGCACCCATTGTCCAGTAAGAGTGTCCATCAAAATCAAAGTATAAATATATCTGCTTCCAAAATCTCCTTTTTTCACCGTATGCCCGGATATAGACCACAAAATCTATAAACTTTTCTTCGGATGTGCAGGTTTCTCTAACAATGTATTCGTGCGGATTTTTTGGCATGGATTTGGCGAACCTCCATGAATTAGCATTGATGAACTCGTTTATATCTTCTTCTGTCATGTGTTCACCTTAATTTATAACGATCTCGGCACTGGGCGCATACTGACTCGACGAGCCTTCCTGAGTATTCGCCGCACAACTCGCACTCCCCCGGCTCACCCTTCGCCAGCGGCTTACTGGCCCGTTTGATTAGAATATCAAGTCTCTGTTGCGCCTGATCGTTCCCTAGATCAGCTTCGTCCATCGACCACCCTTTTCTGATAACAGAACATCTTACACTTGCAAGCGGCTTCTTCTGTTGGAGCGACCCCACCCCACTTCCGCAAGCTATCGACTAAGTCCCTCCGACTTTCTTTGCAAGTCTCTTTCAAGATCAACCTTTCCCTGCATCCCCTACACTTGAACTGGTATATCCCTGACAAGGGGTTCTTTAATGCCGCTACACACTCAGGACAGGACATCTTCTATATAGTTAGCTACGCGCCACTCGGCTTCCGGCAACCTCTTCACATGATACCTATATTGCCAGACGGTATGCCTTCCGTGATTGAAGCGGCTGTCCACCCTGCTTCTTGTCAGATACCGTTGCTTGGTCAGGTGGCAGAGTGCCATTGATATTTCGCTGTTGATTAGATCGCTGCACTTGATCCGTATCTCGGAAAAGGTGATTTCTTTATTTGCGTTCTCTATCAGAAACTTACGAACCTTAACTAAAGCGTTTGCCATGTCATACCCCTATATTATTCCCAAGACGTATGATAACTGTAATGCTACTATAATACAAGTGGATATAAAGATTATTTTAAGCCGCGTTATAAGTCTGCGGTCGTCCTCATCCCAACTCCCGGAGATGTATCCCCGCCCTATGCCTCGTGGCGCGTTTAGGTAGGGTAGATATCCATCGTAGTTCTTACTGCGCTCTTCGCCCTCTCTGAGCGTTCTAGGTGATGTATCGTAGTAGTTACTGTTCATGTGTTCTCCTCGGTCAATTTCTTACCCTCACCCATTCCCTTTTCATTCAGCTTGAAAAGCCACGTCTCGTTATCCTCTCCAAGCCTGACCTCAATCAGCCCCAAGCCAACGCTCCCGAGCATATCTTTGACGTATCGCATACTATCTCCACAATGCTCTATCCACTTTGGAGCAGCTTCCCAGAGTCGCTCTCCTGATTCGTCTCTGATTGCAGCCACCAGATTAACTGCTTGCTCTCGCTCCCATCCGCACTCAACTAGGTAGTCAATGCTTTCTGCTATTGGGTTACTCATCTATTTTTCTCCTCCACCATTTTTATGCGTTCTCCTATCCATTTTATAACTGGAACCGCCCAACTGTTTCCCAAAGCTTTATAACGTGGACCGTCAGGGCATTTTTCATAACTTTTATTGTGATAAGGTATTTTTGTATAATCATCTGGAATCCCTTGTAGTCTTTCACACTCGCGCGGAGTTAGTCTGCGTACTGCCATCGATGCTTTATAAACAGCATAAACTTGGTTGGTTACTTCTGTCGATTGCGGGCTTCTGCTTGGATCATTTGATGCGGTTAATGTTGGCGCAACAAAAGATGCTACAGCAATCTGGTTATCACCCATTTGACTACGCATAGTGGGAGTAATTTCTTCAATAAAACGATTGGGTTGACCCTCTCTTTTTGATATGCCCGGCTCAAAGCCATAAGCAACGCCATGTACACCAGTAGCATTTAATGTGTATTGCAATTCTTCTTGGCTACCTATTCCATTACCACCATTTTTATCCTGTCTACCGATAATGTTTTCTGCAATTCCGAACGCCGATCTTGGTTCGAAGCACAATCCTCTACCATCTTCTAAATCTTGATTATCAATTCCTTTGTGATCTCTTGCCATTTTAGGACTTATTGCGAACTGGTCTGTTTCTCC
>BJFZ01000173.1 GCA_014190175.1 Actinomycetes bacterium
CCGGAGTATCAATAATGTTAACGATCGTATCCCCGCGCTTAACGGCTGTGTTCTTAGCAAGAATCGTAATTCCCTTTTCGCGCTCTAGATCCATTGAATCCATCATGCGCTCTTGGCCTTCGCCCTGTTTCTTATAAGCTGCAAATGCACCTGACTGCCACAACATCGCATCAACGAGAGTTGTTTTACCATGGTCAACGTGGGCGATGATGGCAACGTTGCGAAGGTTCTCGCGCTTTTTAACTGGCAGATCTTTAAGGTGTGCTTGGGTCTTGGCCACGAAAACTACTTTCCTAGTGAAGCCAGCCGTTATCAGGCCCTGCCTCTATCAACGATTTGGTATTACAGAGGCCAATTCCATCGGCCGCACGTCGCTATTCTACCTTTTGCAGCGGATATGGACTAATTGCCCCACATATGTGCTGATGTTTCATTCCTGTTAACCGTGCATTCAGGGTGTAGATGCAATTTGTACTCTCTTGGGGTCTATTTTCTCGAGGACACACACGGAAAACAAAGGAAAATTAATGAAAAAATTCATTTTGGCTTCATTAGCTGCCCTGGCACTTGTGGTGCCACAGGCCGTTTTTGCAGCAGATGCACCGGTTTTAGTTTCTACAGCGGTATTTCCAGATGTGGCCCTTAAGGTAGCCTCGAACTCAGCGATCGCTGATTCAATTGCCAATGATCAAAGCGTCTTACTTGGTGGACTTGGTTCAGATCTTTACCACATCCCAGGTGATGCAGCAGATATTTTCTACGCAATCACAGACCGCGGGCCAAACAATGACACAGTGCAACCTGACAAATCTGCAGGAACTGGGTTCGTGGTTCCAACATTCTCTCCACTCATTCTAAAAATTCAGATTTCAGGTTCTCAAGTTAAAATCCTTGAAACAATCGTAATTAAGACAAAGAGTGGTGTTGGCGCGACAGGATTACCAAACATTAAGGGTTATGACGCGGTTCCAACAGATGTAAAAGGAATTACCGCAGACACTTTATACAACCTATCTGGTCTAGATGCAGAGGGTCTTGTTAAAACTGCAAATGGTGATTTTTGGATTGTAGATGAGTACGCCCCAAGTTTGGCTCAGCTCTCATCAACTGGAGCTATCAAGGCCCGCTATGTTCCCACTGGTTGGAAAGGCAACCCAACAAGCTTTAAAGCTGTGAAGTCAATTCCTTCTCTTTACCTCACTCGTAAGGCCAACCGTGGTTTTGAGGCTCTTGCACTGACACCAGATGGAAAAACACTATTTATCGGCCTACAGAGCCCGTTACTAAATCCAACAAAGGCAGTTGGCGATGCAAGTCTTGCAACTCGTATCTTACGCTTTGATCTTGGATCGAAGAGATTTACAGGTGAATTCGTATTCGGATTTGAAAAGGTCTCACTTGTTGATGCAAAAGCGACGAAAAACAGCGATTTGAAGCTATCTGCAATGGTGGCTTTGGATTCAAATACTCTATTAGTGGAGGAGCGCACCGATAACTCATTCTTACTATCGACAATCACAATCGATGATACAGTCAATATCCTAGGAAGTAAGTGGGATTTAGCTGCTACATCACCATCCCTTGAGTCATACACCGGTGTTGGTACTAATGCTGAAGTTGAAAAGTTGCTTGCTGCAAGCAACAAGAAAATTGTTTTCAATAGCACCTCAATTGCAACGATGCCTGGCAAGGTAGAGGGCGTAGCAGTACTTGATTCCAACCACATCGTGGTCGTAAATGACAATGACTTTAACTTCGCATACAACGCAACTTCAGGTTTGGTTGAAATCGGTAAGTTAAAGACATCATTCCTCACTATCAAACTGCCTGTCGCGCTTCCAACATATCCTGAAGCTGCTGCAGCCAAGTATGGAAAGAAGTGTTCAAAGGCTGGGCTAGTAGCCTCTGACTTAACGTGCAAGGCAATTCAGGGCGACCTACGCTGGAGAAAGTAATTTGAAGAGAAAAAGCCCCGCAGATTAATCTCTGCCGGGCTTTTTCTTTCCCTTAATCATTTTGAGGAAAACCTAAGTTAATTCCACCATGGCTTGGATCAAGCCAACGGCTTGTAACAACTTTGCCGCGAGTAAAGAAGTGAACACCCTCGGTGCCATGTGCATGTGAGTCACCAAACAATGAGTTCTTCCATCCACCAAATGAGTAATACGCCATGGGAACTGGAATTGGAACGTTGATTCCGACCATGCCGACTTCAACCTCGTTTTGATAACGTCGGGCCGCTCCTCCATCGTTAGTAAAGATTGCAGTTCCATTTCCATATTGATGGCTATTAACAAGCTTTAAAGCCTCGTCATACG
>BJFZ01000174.1 GCA_014190175.1 Actinomycetes bacterium
ATCCCTCACAGACCAACCAGCCAGAGCATTGCTGCTGATTGCAGTCAGTAACAAACTGAGGACAAGTTTCTTCATGTAGACCTTATATTGCAGCTCACCTTGAAATTGCCGAGAAAAGTGGACAGTACGCAACTAATAGCGCTTTAATTTGTTTGAGTCTGAAAAATCAAACAATTTTATTGTTACAGCATATTCATATCGAATAAATGCGTGTAGCATGCCAAAGGGTCACTAAATATGATGAATAATTAGTGAAGTTAGAATTTTAGGGAGCCTCAAGTTCGACTCCCAGTTAAAACTGTATTAGAACCAATTGACCTAATAAGGGGACAATAATGAAACACTCTATCAAAATCACATGCGCCACTATTGTACTTTTAGTACTTGGCGGCTGCGCAACGGTAGGTAACGAGCAGATGAGAAATCAGTCTCAAGAATCAATTGCAATAAGTGTACAGAAGGGGAAAACAACTCAGAATGAAATCGTTAATATCTACGGAAATCCGAACAACACGACCTTAACCGATGGTGGAAATGAAGTTTGGACTTATGAGTACGAAAGAGCTGTTCCTCAGCCACAAAATTTTATTCCCTTCATTGGAATTATATCAAGCGCATATAATAGTACCAAGATGATTCTGATTATTATGTTCGATAAAAGTGGGGTTGTCTCGAATTATACTGCTCGGGAATCGTTGACCGTTCTAAAAACAGGACTTGCACATTAATTTCTACCCTGCCCATCTTCATGGTGGGCAGGTCTAAGCGGTAACTATTAAATACGCGTGATTCGACTAGCTGTATCTGACAGTTAGATAGTAAAAAATGAGCGCGTGCTAGTAACTAACCAATACTCTCGTACCATCTCCCATTAATTGAGGATCTTGCTGACGATTACGCCTTTGAGCCATTGGTCCAACTTGTTTCACCACAAACTCATGTAACTCACCGGCTGTAATCTTCTTGTCCTTGTTAGTATCGGCAAAACCCTCTAAACCCTTCATCAGCCAATAACTAAACAATCCCTGCTGTGCGGCTTCGTAAGTTGAGGATAGCTGTGCGCCTGAAGCCGCGGCAAGGACCGTAACGTTCGAAGGCAAGGATTTCATGTCTGGAACAATAGCAATTGGTCTGGCATCGGCAAGTAAGACTTCATTTGTTCGAGTCCCACCGGAGTAGCAGGTGTCTAAAAACAGAGTAATCGTCTTGGCTCCCTTAGCTGAAGCTATGAGATCATCACGCAGAATACTTGTTTCATCGAGTAGGTCTCTATCGCCATCTGATGGGAGCAGATAGGTTTTATTTCCATCAGGACTAGAAAGACCATGTCCGGCGAAGAAAATATAAACATCAGATTTTCCCTCCACAATCTCACTCCTCATCCAGTTCCTCATTACTTTTAGTAGCTCAACGCGACTGGCTTTTGTGTCTGTCAGAAGTTTTATTTTATTGGTAGGCGTACCAAGTGCTTGGTGTACATAATCATAGAAATGACTAGCATCTGAATCAGCATATTGAGCTTTAGGAAGACTTAGGTAGGTCTCAACGCCAATAATCAATGCCACTGCATTAGGATTTGTCTTCGCCTTCATTTTATGTGAGTCAAGTGGCGAAAATAATTCTGTATATTGAGTAGCCTTGCGTTCAACATTAACTTCTGCCGTTGAGCGCTGACCGTATTCATCAACCACACTTAACTTATAGTTGGTAACAATTCCCATAGATGGGACACGGGCTACTCTAAAGGAGCCATCTTTACCGAGAGGAGTCTCCAGAACACGTCCATTAATTGTTATCTCAGATATGATGGCGCTACTTATTACACGTCCACTCAAATCGATCGAGCCGTCAATCTTCTGGGCAGATGAATTAAAGGTAAGATTAGGGGGTAGGGATTTTTCCTTAGATTGAGTTTTCGCATTAGCTAACCGCTGAGGTTGTTGAAATTTTAGCTGGGTCTGAGTCGACTCTTCTTTCTGTCTGAGTTTTTGAATTTCAGCTGACCTGATCATTCTAAAATCAGAACTTAATTCGACGTTGGATTTTAATGCTTGAAACTCTTTTTGATCATCTATATTTGAGATCTCACATGTTCCACATAAAACTATTAGTTTGGTAGCTGTATTCAAATTTGAATTTGCGATTGCTTCACCCAAATCAATTCTAACTTCTCCAAAATTAAAGTCATTCATACTTTGAGGTGCCTCAAAGAAATATTCTTTATCAAATCCTTGAATTTGAATCTGATTCTTTGAGGTACCATTTGCCCATACAAATTTACTAGTTTTTGATTTATTAGTTAGATCCAGTTCTTT
>BJFZ01000175.1 GCA_014190175.1 Actinomycetes bacterium
TCTCGGATATTTCTCATGGTGAGTCGCGTCAGCTGGAGCTGGCTATGGCATTGGCGATGAAACCTAAAATCCTGATGCTAGATGAGCCGGCGGCAGGAATAAGTCCAAATGAACGTGGACGCTTGATTGAATTGTTAAAAGAGTTAGATAAAGAAATTACCTTGATACTTATTGAGCATGACATGTCAGTGGCGCTATCAGTTGCAGACGAAGTGGTGGTTATGCATGAGGGTTCGATATTTCTGCATGGTTCACCTGATGAAATTCGCAATAGTAAATCAGTGAGAGAGTTATACCTAGGGAGTTCCGGTGAGTGACTTATCAATTACTGATATCGAATCAGGCTATGGGAGTGTGAAGGTTTTGCATGGAGTAAGCCTGTCAGTTTCATCAAAGCCAGTAGCACTTATGGGTAGAAATGGAATGGGGAAAACCACGTTAGCAAAGGTAATCATGGGACTTAATCCCACTTTTTCTGGGGAGATTAGATACGGTGATGTGACCCTAACTGGCCTGTCTACAACAAAGATTGCGCAGGCAGGAGTCGGATATGTCCCTCAAGGTCGGAGAGTATTCCCATCGCTGACGGTCGAAGAGCATCTTAAAATTCTACAAAAGCGAAACAGTGATTGGACTATAAAAAAAGTTTATGAACTATTCCCCAGATTAGGTGAGCGCAAGAATAATGGTGGTGCGATGCTCTCGGGAGGCGAACAACAGATGTTAGCTATTGGGCGAGCTTTGATGACCAATCCAACATTGTTGCTCATGGATGAACCATCTGAGGGACTAGCACCAGCGATTGTTGAACATCTAGCTAAATCTCTTCAAGAGCTTGTAAGGCTAGGCCAGAGAATTCTTCTAATCGAACAAAATCTAAAATTCGCCTCCACGCTCTGTGATGAAATCATCATCCTCTCCAGTGGTGAGATTCAGGCGAAAGTTACTGCACAAGAGTTGAGTTCTAGTGCGGAGTTACAAAACAAGTATCTAGGCGTAGCTTAGGAAGGATGTAACATGTCAAAGACATTACGAGTAGCAATGATCGGATATGGCTTCATGGGAAAGGTTCACTCCCATGCCTGGCGCAGCGTCAACCACTTTTTCCCCGATGCCCCACAGGTGGAGATGACGGTGATCTGCGGAAGAAGCAAGGATGCGTTAGAGAGTGCTCGAGTCACCTTTGGCTGGAATGAGGCAGAGACAGATTGGAAAAAAGTAATCTCTCGCAGCGATATCGATATCGTCGATATCTGCACCGCAGGCGATACGCATGAAGAGATTGCCATTGCAGCCCTCAAGGCTGGTAAGCATGTGATCTGCGAAAAGCCACTGGCAAATAATTCCAAGGAGGCCAGGGCAATGTCCGAGGCCGCAAACCATGCTGCGAAAAATTCTGTGAAATCGATGGTCGCTTTTAACTATCGTCGTGTTCCAGCCTTGGCCGTTGCTAAACAATTTATCGAAAGTGGGAAGATTGGAAAGATTTTCCACGTACGTGCCAATTATCTCCAAGATTGGATAATTGACCCCGAATTCCCTCTGGTCTGGCGCCTTGATAAGAAGACTGCGGGCTCTGGCGCTTTAGGCGACATCGCTGCTCACATTATTGACGCTTCATACTTTCTCACGGGTTCAAAGATCACTTCTGTTAGCGGACAACTTAAGACTTTCATTAAGGAGCGTCCGTTACCTGGTGCATATACTGGACTGACAGCTGGAACATCAAACGGCCGTGGCACTGTGACAGTCGATGACACTGCGGTGTTTACAGCAAATTTCGATAATGGGGCTATCGGGACTTTCGAGGCCACTCGTTTTGCGGCAGGAAGAAAAAATGCGATGTCTATTGAAGTAAATGGGTCTAAGGGGAGTATCTACTTTAACTTTGAAGATATGAACGAACTGCTCTATCACGATCACACCGATCCTTCATCTGAGGCAGGATTCCGAAAAATTCTTGCCACCGATGGCGCCCAACCCTATGTAGGTGCATGGTGGCCACCAGGACACATCATCGGATATGAACATACCTTCACTCATGAGATCTATGACTTTGTTCTTGCAATCAAGAACGGAACGAATCCATCACCATCGTTCAACGATGGTCTCTACGTTCAGGAAGTACTCGATGCTGTCGAAGTAAGTGCAGGAAACAACTCTCAACTCACGCAGGTCAAATAAAAGGAGAAAGCAATGCCACGTCCAGTAACACTTTTCACCGGTCAATGGGCAGATCTG
>BJFZ01000176.1 GCA_014190175.1 Actinomycetes bacterium
ATTGAAGAAGGAGTTCAATTCTTCTTTGCTGCAGGGGGGCTGGCCTAAGGTGAAAGATTCTGAGCGTGCAGAAAGAGGCGCTGTTCGGCTCGTAGATGTTTCCAAACGCTTTGATCAAACCTTTGCGGTCAGATCATTTGATTTGCAGGTCCGGCCGGGAGAGTTTCTTTCGTTATTAGGGCCAAGTGGCTGTGGTAAAACAACAACTTTGCGGATGCTTTCTGGTTTTGAAACCCCAGATACCGGCGAGATATTCATCTCTGGAAAATCCGTTGCAGGGTTGCCACCTTACAAGAGAGATGTCAATACGGTTTTTCAGGCATATGCGCTATTTCCGCATATGTCGGTCGCAGAAAATGTTTCCTATGGCCTGATGCAAAAACATGTGGCAAGGGAAGAAATCAATCGACGGGTTGGCGAGGCCTTGGAGATGGTCCGCATGGTGGACTTTGCCAAGCGATCACCCAAGCAACTTTCAGGTGGACAGCAACAAAGGGTAGCCCTTGCGCGGGCTTTAGTAAATCAACCCAGCGTCCTGCTTTTAGATGAACCGTTAGGTGCGCTGGATCGAAAACTACGCGAAGAAATGCAGATCGAATTAAAACTATTGCAAAGCCAATTAGGAATTACTTTTATCTTTGTTACTCACGATCAAGAAGAGGCGCTATCGATGAGCGATCGAGTAGCGGTTATGAACGAGGGAGAGATCGTGCAGTTGGATACTCCCGATACAATTTATGAGGATCCGAATTCTGCCTTTGTGGCAGGTTTTATTGGGCAACAGAATTTTTTTGATGGAGTTGCCCAAGAACAAGGCCGTATTGTGACAAATAAATTGGTGAACCTGAGTTCATCTAGGAAGCATTCACAGATTATTGCAAATGAATCTAACGTGCTCGCATCTGTTAGACCTGAAACTGTCTCCTTACAAACTGCAGATAATGCAGCTAATCATGGAGTTTCCTTAAATCGAATTGAAGGGGAGTTATCAAGTATCGCCCACCTAGGTGATTCTATTCAATTAATTATCAGAGTTCCAGGTCGTAGTGAAATTATCTCAAAGTACAGCCGCTCTGACGTGCCAAATATAAGAGTTGGGACCACGGTTTCTTGTTCGTGGTCTGATTTTGACGTACATGTCTATCCAATATCCACTAACGAAAGGTAATAAAAATGAAGGAAGCTCCGAAAATCACACGCATATTGGCAAGTGATGAATTTGCTCATCGATTTAGTAGACGATCGATTCTTCTGGGATCGGCGGTCGGTGTTATTTCTGGCGGGCTATTACTGGCCGGATGCAGCACATCCAAATCTCCTAAGGCTGGAGAGCTAAGTAGCGCAGCGCCTAAGCCATCTCCTATTGAAAGTAAGTTAAATATGTATAACTGGGCGCAGTATGACGATCCAAATCTAGTTACCGCTTTTACCAGTGCCTTTGGTCCCGCCGTTCAAATCGATGTTTATAGCTCTAATGAAGAGATGATCGCAAAGCTCTCCGCCGCCAAAGGTACCTCAGGATATGACCTAGTCATACCTTCGGGCACATATATCCCGCAGATGATTAAAAATGGCTTACTTGAAAAATTTGATAAGGCGCAACTTCCTAATCTGGCCAAAGTCGAACCCGCTTTGCTAGGACGCTCCTGGGATCCCACAAATGATTACAGTATTTGTAAAGACTGGGGCACTACTGGATATATGTATGACACCAAAGTAATTAAGCGACCAATGCTTACTTGGCAAGATTTTATCGATGCTGCCCAAAACGAGGCCAGCGGAAAGGTATCAGTCTTAGATTCACCGCCCGAAGTTGCCGCGATTTATTTCTGGGCGAAAGGCTTTTATTGGGCAACTGAAGTTAAGGCCGAGCTCGATGCGGCAGAGAAATTTCTGGTAAATGACTTTGCCTCTCACATCAAAGCATTTGATTCATACCCTGGAATTAAATTGGCCCAAGGCGGTTACGCACTCTCTGAACTCTGGAATGGAGATGCCCGTCAAGGTTTA
Source organism: Actinomycetes bacterium (assembly GCA_014190175.1). The sequence goes on from BJFZ01000176.1 coordinate 2,011, forward strand.
TTAGCTAGTAAGAATCCAGAGCGTTACAAGTGGGTACTTCCAACTCCAAGAACAGAGTTGTGGATGGATAACTGGGCTATCGCCGCTGGTGCTAAAAACCCCGTTGCCGCACATGCCTGGATTAATTTTATTCTCGATCCCGTAAATGCCTTCACCGATATGCAGTACACCGGTTACAACACTGGCATTATGGGAAATGAAGAAAAAGCTAAAG
>BJFZ01000177.1 GCA_014190175.1 Actinomycetes bacterium
GCACAGTACCTGGACAAAGTCACAAACACATCTATGGCTGCTTATGCAAAGTGCTTGGGCCCAATATAAAATTAGAGACCATCATGGATGTCGAAGGAATATATACCCCGCCAGATCACCCTTGGATTAAAACCGTATTTGCTCAATGCCAAGAAATCAATGGGTTAAAAGCAAGTCCTAAATCAGTTTCTTACTTTTCAGATGCATCAGCCTTGAAGGGGCTCATTGGTGACCCTCCAACGGTAGTCTTGGGGCCAGGGCAACCAGAAATGGCACATCAAACCAACGAGTTTTGCTATAGCGAAAAAATAAACCAATGCACTATTCTATTTGAGCGGCTCATCATAGATTGGCATAATCATTAAAAATATCGAGGTAAGTACAACATGAAAATTGAGACAACACAATTTAAAGAATCAAGCCCATCTGCCAATACTATCAATATGGATGCCTATTGGATGCCATATACTCCGAATCGTTACTTTAAGAGTAAACCCAAGATTATGGTGGCCGCGAAAGGGGTTTACTATACCGATGACCATGGTCGTCAATTATTTGACGGTGCCTCTGGCCTTTGGACTTCACCTCTAGGGCATGGCGATCCACGTATTATCGAAGCCATCCAAAAGCAGTACCAAAAAATGGATTACGTTCCTGCATTTCAAATGGCTGGCCCAGAAACATTTCGCCTGGCTGAAAGAATTACTCAGTACGCGCCTCCAGGCTTAAATAAAGTATTTTTTGTGAACTCTGGTTCTGAGGCTGTTGACACCTCACTCAAAATTGCTCTTTCATATCATCGTGCCAAGGGCGATGCTAGTCGCATTCGCTTTATAGGACGTGAACGCGCATATCATGGCGGCTGTGTTGGTGGCATCTCTGTTGGCGGTATTCCTACTAATCGAAAATCGTTTGGCGCAATGATGGTTCCTGGAGTTGATCATCTTCCTCATACTCTGAATCTTTCTCAAATGGCGTTTTCAAGAGGGATGCCTACGTGGGGTGCGCACTTAGCTGATGATTTGGAGCGCATCGTGATGCTTCATGATGCTAGTAATATTGCTGCTGTGATCTTGGAGCCTGTTCAAGGCTCTACCGGCGTGATCGTTCCACCTGTCGGCTACTTACAAAAAATTCGTGAAATCTGTGACAAACACGGCATTCTTTTGATTTTTGATGAAGTCATTACTGGCTTTGGGCGCCTAGCCGCTAATTTTGGAGCCGACCGTTTTGGTGTGAAACCCGACATAATCACCTTTGCCAAAGCCATTACTAATGGCGTTATTCCCATGGGTGGTGTTATCGTGCGTGAAGATATTTATGAAGCTATCGTCAATGCTGGAGGTCAAGAGCAATTGGTTGAGTTTTTCCATGGGTTCACTTACTCTGGTCATCCTATTGCCACTGCTGCTGCGCATGCGGCACTCGATATTTTTGAGTCTGATGGCATTATCGAAAAAACTAAAGTATTAGATACGGTATTAGAGCAGGGAGCCCACTCTTTGAAGGGCATACCTGGAGTACTAGATATTCGTAACTGTGGGGTTTCTGCTGGATTTGATCTAGAGCCCATTGCAGGTAACCCAGGTTTACGGGGTATGCAAGTCTTAGAGAGTTGTATTGAGAATGGAATTTTAGTACGTATCACTGGAGATACTGTTGCACTTGCCCCACCTTTTGTTGCTAAGCCAACTGAAGTGGAGTCTTTTATTGAAACCTTTGGTAAGGTTTTAAAGAAAGCCTTTTAGTTTTGACGAGCGCAAGTCTATTACGTGATCTTCGAGTCCGTGGTGATAGGTTATGTCAATCACTGCTTGAGCTCGCACAAATTGGAGGCACCCTAAAGGGAGGTGTTTGCCGACTTGCCCTCACTGACCTAGATAAACAAGGTCGTCTGTGGGTTGTAGAAAAAGCGCGCCGCTTAGGTCTTGAGATCACTATTGATCAAATCGGCAATACCTTTATGCGTCGCTTAGGGAAAAATTTGCAGCTTGCCCCAATCATGACTGGCAGCCACATCGATACACAACCTACTGGTGGTAAATACGATGGTAATTATGGTGTACTCGCTGGTTTAGAAGTGATTGAAACACTTAATGAACATGGAATTCAAACCCAAGCTCCTATTGAAGTAGTTTTTTGGACGAATGAAGAAGGTTCGCGCTTCACTCCAGTGATGATGGGCTCAGGTGTT
>BJFZ01000178.1 GCA_014190175.1 Actinomycetes bacterium
AAGAGAAAGTCATAAAAGGTTCTACGCAGGCAAGCGAAGAAGAGTCAACGATAATTGATGCGGCGCTAATTCAGTACCTGACTCTGGGATTTGCAGTCAAGAATGGATTCAATCCAGATTCACCTGCTGGACTTAGTAAGGTGACTCTTACAAATTAAAAATTACCAATCTAATAAGCTGATAATTTCGTCATTATTTATTCTATTCGGATCTACTAGTCTGGCCTGTGAATACCAATGATTTTGCTCAACTGTATACGTTTGAAGTCTTCTTAAACTTTCAATAACTTCCTCACGCTTAACCCCCAGCTCTTCTAAGCGATGCCGAGTTTTAGCTAAAGTTATAGTCTCTTTTGCTCGTTGGAAGTTGTTGCCTTGGAGGTAAGACATTATCAAAACCCCCATACTTACCAATTCTCCATGAAGAATTGTTCTGCCTGTTACCTCCTCAAAAGTGTAGGCAAAGAAGTGCTCTGATCCTTCTTCAAATCTTGCATGTCCCATATCATGGCAACGCCAACCGATATCGCGATGTAATTCCATTAATCTCCGTAAGCCATCATCGGTAAGCTCAGCAATTCCCGGAGCACATAGATAAAGCTCGTCTAGGTATGTTTGAGAAATTTTTGGCATCTCGGCAGTCCAACCAAACTCATCCTTGCCAGCCTCGTGAGCTAATTTCCAGTCAAACCAGGCGGTTTGGCAAGAGAGAACATCACCGATTCCGCTGGTAACCATGGACTTTGGTGCAGCGCGAAAGAGCTCAAAATCAACATAGACCATTTCAGGGACCGCATCGCCCTCGTAGCGCACACCGCCTCTATCTCGAAGAGCAGACATTCGTGTGAAACAAGCATCAACACTTGGAAGAGAGGGAAACTGCAACAGAGGCAACTGTCTTCTCCAATGAATCCACTTGGCAGTATCCATGGCTCCGCCTCCGCCAAGGCCAATAACTGTGACGGCCGGAGATTCTTTAGCAAGAGTATCCAGGTGCTGTGGAGAGAGATCGCCAGATTGAATTATTTGCAATGGTCTGTTATCAATTTTATGGTCAAGCAAGGCCCAAGGTTCAGGTTGAGTTATAAGTATGTAATCGCCAGCATTATTTATTGCATCCACAGAAATATTATTTCCATAGGTTGCATTAAAGCCTTGAGCCTTAAACGTCATTTTGACTCTCCATATTCATCAATTAATTGATTAATTCTTTCTGGACCAATAATTCTATACTTCTCTAACCTACGGTCACGCAGTAGTAATCTAGCAAATAGCTTTGAATTCTTCTGATATTCATTTTGCAATTTACTTAATGAATAGCCCAAAAACTCTGCCTGCAAATTGGCTTGCGCAACCATGTTGCTAAGCATAGTTCTATGTAGTGAGATTAGTTCAATTAATCGATCTTCGTAATCCGAAAGATCAAGAAAATGAGTTTCTTCTACAACGCTTCTTCCGAAATACCATCGCTCTATTGGTAGATGAGGTGCCAACTGGTCTACTTTTCCACTTGGGTGTTTATCAAATCCCGCGGTCCAACAAGCCTCAGCCACTGCTTTACCGACCAAAATGTGATCTTGGTTATCCTCGAATTTAATTGAATCAGGATCAAAACTCATCACTAAATATGGCCTAGTCTCTCTAATTACTTCAACTATTTGATTTCGAAGTGAAACCTCACTTTTATCTCCTAAAGTATCTGTCTGATATCCAAATTCTGATAAAGAATTAATGCCAAGGGCAGATAAGACCTCGTCAAACTCAGACTTATTACGCCTAATTGTCTCAATTTCATCAAGACCCCAACTATCCCAACGGTCATCAGTAACTCTAATAACATGGATTTTCCAACCTTCATCCAATAGCGCCAAGGTGGCCGCCCCACAAAATAAGAGCAAGTCATCGGCATGAGAGATAACTATCAGACCAGTTTTTTGTTTAGTGAGTGGAATCTGAAGCCTTTTAGACAATTTACCTCCAAAAATAGACCAGACCAGAATGAGTCTTGTTATGAGATTGTTGTAGTAAACCCTTAATAAATCAAGCGTTGGTGGGTATTTTTAGGACACTAGGGGTGCGCCCCTCAATGAAAGGAAAACACTTGTTAAAGGGAAGAAATTTCAAAGTAGTTGCTCTAGTTGCGGCTGCAGTT
>BJFZ01000179.1 GCA_014190175.1 Actinomycetes bacterium
CAATCAACAACCGATGCCTGCGAATACTTTTGTGCATACTTAGCGATCAACCCATCATTCTCATCACGCCAGCCTCTTGGAACCGCAGTATTGACCACAATAATTTGGGGTTGGTTTTTAATCAACTCAAAGATTTTGGCTACTTCTGCCTCAGCCAAACGATTATTATTTCCAAGGTTTAGAACTATTGGAGAATTCGCAACTTTGGAAATGTCATGTTCTATCGCCGCTATAAGTTCTGGTGCTTGACGTCCCACACGGGCATTAATTAAGTCAATAGGTTGAGTCTGAGCCAGTTCATAACGAATGCCTAGAATAACTGAATCTCCCGTAACCCAAAGTCCAGGGATTGTTGAAGGACTTATGTCAGGTTGAGTTTCAGGCTGGCTCAAGGTGGTTTCAAGTGCTTTCTGGATGCGATCACTTTTCGCTATTGCATTCACGCTGACAAGTGAAGTTGCAATAACAAGAACGATTACTGAAATTAGTACAGCAACCTGTTGTCGAACTCGTACTTTTGTTGTTCGATATTTCATTCCTCTAAACCAGGATTCAACTTGGTCATTTCGGAATGGAAGTTCAACCCACCTCAGTGAGATGTCAGCAAGTGCAAAAACTATAAGAAGTCGGAGCGCATAAAGTGCCCATGGTTGGCCAGTTAAATCAACCGTTGGGCGAGTTACTTGAAAAATAATCCAATGCCAGAGATAGATTGCATAGGAACGTTTACCAATCCATAGAAAGACTGGATTTGTTAGAACTGGTGCAAAACGTGAGGCTGGATGCACAACAGACATAATGATTGCGCAACCAAAAATTCCTGCAAGTGGGAAAGCTAATCTATAAAGACTTGGATTACTCTCATCAATAAAAAGAAAACAAGAGATAAGTCCGAGAAAACCCACCACGCCAATGCCATCGATAAAATCCTGAGCTCTTTGTGCGATATTTGTAGTTAAGTTCTGTGGCACCCAACTAACAGCAAGTGCTGCACCAAGAAATAGACCAATGCTGTGGGTATCTGTTCCAAAATATACGTGGCTAACACTTTGAGCGTTCGCATCATCTAATCTAAATGAAAGTAACAAAAGTGCTGCACCAGAGAATGTGGCAATGCCTAGCGCTGCAGCAGGAATAACCTTTTTACCAAAGCGCTTGAGTACAAATAATAGGATTAATGGCCAGATGATATAAAACTGACTTTCAACAGCAAGGGACCACGTGTGCTGAAGAAGCGGTGGACGCCCAATGGAGGCAAAATAATCCTGGTGTCGATAAACAAGAGCCCAGTTCATGCTTCCGCTTAAAACATAAGGTAGATCTGAAAGGAATCGTCTAATTGCCTCTGGTGCCCAGACTCCAACAAAAAGTGCTGTTGAGAAAATCATGAAAACAAGAGCGGGAAGTAATCTACGAATTCGAGCAGCGTAGAAACCGCGAAGATCTAACCCACCACTTCGCTGAATGGAATCCAATAACAATCGAGTAATAACGTAACCAGAAATTACAAAGAATAGATCCACTCCAAGAAATCCACCTGGTAGCCAAGAAAAGCCAAGGTGATAGAGCATGACCGCAATGACAGCAACTGCACGCAGTCCATCAATCGCGGGTATATGTCGAATACCCCGTTTATCATCCATAAAAACTATTTCCGTTTAGGAGATGACTTCTTTGCAGGTTTCTTTGAAGCCTTCTTTGCAGGTTTACGTTTTGGAGCATTGAGTGCAGCCTTAGATCTTTCGCTGGCGACGTTGACTGGGCCACGGTTTAATAAAGTTCCATCTTCGTTGAGATTCTGTTGAACGGCTTTTTGTAAATCATGAAGACGTACAAATGCACTTTCTAATCGAGATCTAGACTGCTGTATCGCACCTTCTGCTGCATCTAAAGATTGAGTTTGTATTTTATAGAGGCGTGCGGCTTCAGAAATTACGTCTGAGAGCCACTGGCGGTATTCAATAACCTCGCGAGCAGCATCGGTAATGATTCGCTCGCCTTCTCGGCGTGCAGCGGCAGCACGAGAGGCCGCTTCGCGCTTCTTACTTTCAAATACTGTTCCTGCTTCCAATTCAGCTTTTTCAATCAAGTCCTGTGCATCTGACTCTGCGGCTTGAATATATTTACGCCCACGGGTTTCAGCAGTGG
>BJFZ01000180.1 GCA_014190175.1 Actinomycetes bacterium
CTACAAAAGCGACATGGGCGGCAAGGGTTACTGCCATGCCTATCCGGTTGGTTGCCAAAATGTCATTTTGGCGTTAAATTTAACGAATGGATCCCCGAAGCTTCCCGACGACTCTCCCCGAATTCCAGAAGGTATTCCCGGATGATGAGGCTTGTGCAAAATATCTGGAACGTCTTCGGTGGCCGCAGGGGTTTGTGTGTCCCAAGTGTGCAGCGATAGGGGAGCCGTATCGCTTTGCAAAACGAACGTCGGTAGTTTTGCGCTGCCGCACCTGTCACGCTAACGTCTCGCTTACCGCCAGCACGGTGATGAGGGCCAGTCGTACGCCATTGTCCGTCTGGTTTTGGGGTGCCTATCTCGTCACGACACAAACTCCCGGCCAATCGGCACTTCAGTTTCAACGACAACTGGGGTTGTCTCGCTATGAGACGGCCTTTCAACTCTTGCATAAACTTCGCGCCGGCATGGTCAGACCAGAGCGCGACACCATCGGATCGCAATACCCGGTCGAAGTTGACGAGGCTTTTGTTGGAGGGCGAACAAAGGGCCAAGGGCGTGGGGTTCACCATATGGCGACAGTAATTGGTGCTATCGAAATTCGCCAAAAGGCGGCTAAGAAAAACGGTGAACTTCCAAAAAGGAAGAGTTACGCGGGCCGACTGCGATTGCGCGTCATTCCCAACCGAGAGTCCAAGACGCTTACGGCTTTTGTGCGAGACAACGTCGCAAACGAGGCGACTGTGCGCACCGATGGCTGGCGCGGGTACGATGACTTGGCGACGATGGGATACACACACGAACCAATGGTTCTCAACGGCGATCCCGAAAGGACGGAAGCTCATCTGCCGATGATTCACATTGCCTTCTCGAATTTGAAGACGTGGCTGCTCGGAACCCATCATGGCGTCAGTCATCAGCACCTACAGGCGTACCTCAATGAGTTTGTGTTTCGCTTCAATCGCCGCTTCTATCCAATGACGGCATTCAACTCAGTTCTTGGGTTGGTTGCCAACGCAAAGGCCCCCACGTACGAAATGCTCTACAGCGGCAAATGGACTCACCCAAAAGATTGATTGGCAACCAACCGGATAGGCAGGGAAAAGACTATCCAAAGCGGGCGACTAAAAAATCAACTCGAATCTGTTTAAACTTTAACCAAAGAGTCAATCTCACCTTTAAGCAATTGCCCAAATTGTCACAAAGCATTTGAAGACGGACAAAAAATATGACGGATTTATATAAAATTTATAAACAGTACTATCAAAGATCCTATCGACGTCCAGGGAATGGCAGTTTTCGAGAAATGACTGACCTTTCGCATGATCTAGTAAAAAAACTATATTTAAGTAAGCATAATAAAAATAGGGTCGAAGAACTCAGAATTTTAGGAATTCAACTAGCTGAAAAACTAATAGAAATGGAGCGGCATGAAAGAACTTACAGCATATTCGGTGTTAGATTACTTAAAGTTTTGAGAAATAATAGCTTTGAAGTGGATGTGCCATACCCAGTTATGCGAAGATGGTTATCAAATGATATAAATGGAGAGGTTTATATCATGACCTCATCTTTTTTCCCGGCTCATTGTAAATTAGGCGCAACAACACTTGATATTAATGAAAGAATGCGTAAATATGAAAACCGCTATGGATATTCTGTTGATTTATATTACTCTATAGAAATTGTATCTCCCTTTTATTTTGAGAAATTTATTTCAGATCTAATAAAAAATAAAAGAGTAAATGGAAGATCAAAGGAGCATACAAATGAATGGTATTCAATATCACCCGAAGAATTACAGATGTTAATAGAAAATAATATTGGAAATTTCATTAAGTTTATAAATGAGCATTCAGTAAAATATTAATTAAATTGAGGGTCAAGCGATGAAACCAATTGTGAGTATTCGTTCTGCTTTAGCAGATGTGTCCAACGGCCGATTTTCAATTTCAAAAACCCCGCCAGTTTTTGGAGCGCAATCAAAATCAAGTTCTACCAATCTAAAGCAAACTGAGTCTGTATGGACTGGTGGCTTAGAAATTTCTTCAGAAAGTTCAGCGGATGACAAGCAACTAGATCGTGAATAGATTGAGGCAATCTTCAGGAGATTAGACGGCGATGTTAAAAGAA
>BJFZ01000181.1 GCA_014190175.1 Actinomycetes bacterium
GGGGTAAAGTGAAGCGTGCACTCATTACAGGTGTGACAGGTCAAGATGGTTCATACTTGGCAGAACTCCTACTTAATAAGGGATACGAAGTACATGGCCTTATCCGCAGAAGTTCAACTTTCAATACATCAAGAATTGAACATTTATACAAAGACCCTCATGAAAAGGGGAACAAGTTCCATCTCCATTATGGTGATATCACCGATGGGGTTGGCATCTCCAATCTAATTCGCGATCTTGAGCCAAATGAGATTTATAACCTCGCAGCGCAAAGCCATGTAAAAGTCTCATTTGAAATGCCTGACTTCACAGCCCAAGTTGATGCGATTGGAACCATAAGAATTCTTGAAGCAATTCGGGCTGCAAAGATAAATACAAAGTTTTATCAAGCTTCAACTTCTGAACTCTACGGAAGTACACCTCCTCCTCAATCTGAGCTCTCATCATTTGCTCCTCGTAGCCCATATGCAGCGGCAAAGTTATATTCATATTGGGTGGTCAGAAATTATCGTGAAGCCTATGGACTGCATGCGACAAATGGCATTCTTTTTAATCACGAATCTCCACGCCGAGGTGAAACATTTGTTACTCGTAAGATCACAATGGCCGCTGCAAAGATTAAAATGGGACTTCAAGAAAAACTTTACTTAGGAAATCTAGATGCCACTCGTGACTGGGGATATGCACCAGAATATGTTGAAAGTATTTGGTTGATGTTGCAACAAGAAAGGCCTGATGATTTTGTAGTAGCCACTGGCGTTGGAACCACAGTCAGAGACTTCTGCGAAGTCGCTTTTTCAAAATTAGATCTTGATTACAAAGACTTTGTTATCACTGAAGACCGATATATCCGTCCCACGGAAGTTGATGCCCTCATTGGAGATCCATCCAAAATCAGGAAGATCCTAGGCTGGGAAGCAAAAACTCATTGGAAAGAATTAGCGGGAATTATGGTCCAGGCTGATTTGCAGAAGATTAATAACTAGGAAAATATAATTTGGTATCAAGGCTGTGTCATGATAAAAATATCGTGCTCAATTGTGTAATCAAAGCCATTTCTTAATGCCCAATCGATAAGCTTACCGACTGTAGGGTAATCACTGCCTGAGTTTTCGCGTAGGGGAAATACCCTGATATCGTCAATAAAGATTGCGATTCTTTTGAATCTAGTTAAATGCTTTTCGATTGTATCAAGTTCATACTTAATAGGACTTAAGGTGGTTCCTTTAAAAGTGACATCACCCGAAAAATGTCCGTCCAGCCAATAATTTACTTCTCCAGTTAATTTCAATATTGCAACATCTAAACTTTCCTCACTTGTACCGTGTAGGAATTCAATATTCTTGAGTTTAGAAAGTTTTCTTTTTGCGTTAAGAAAAAGCTCTTCTTGCGGCTCAATCGTCAATACCCTGGTACCTAATTTAGATAAAACTCTAGAAGTATCTCCAAGGTAAGTTCCAGTTTCAATCCAATTCGCCCTTGGAATGCAACGCCTTTGAAGTACGCGCATTTTGACTTTCTGTGGGCTAGGTGATGCAAAGCCTCTACGTATCCAAGGAATGAATCCGGGATTTAAACGTCGTTTTAGGGATTTCAGGAAAAGTGAAATTGACAATTGGTTTTTCATATTCATTAGAGGCCCATTAATTTCGCTTGGCGATCAAAGTCGGGAACAGAATCCCGCACTTCTGCAAAAGTTCCGGTGGCAATAACTTTTCCAGAATCCATATAAACAACTAGGTCAGCATTTCTGACTGTGGAAAGCCTATGTGCGATAAGAACTACAGTCACCGAACCCTTCAAACCTTGAATGGCATCAGAGATTGTTGCCTCAGTTTCACCGTCTAACGAACTTGTCGCTTCATCAAGCACAAGTAGCTTCGGTTTTGTAAACATAGCCCTAGCAATACCCAATCGCTGGCGTTGTCCACCACTAATCCGGGTTCCACGCTCACCCACTTGCGAATCAAGGCCCATAGGCAATTGCCGCACGAATTCACTTAGTTGCGCAACTTCGATTGCACTCCAAATCAAATCATCACTCGCAACTTTCACAGGAAAACCTAGAGAAATATTCTCCCTAACCGTTCCATTTGAAATAATCACATCCTGCGGGACATAAGAA
>BJFZ01000182.1 GCA_014190175.1 Actinomycetes bacterium
CCAATTTTTAAGAAACTTCCAGTGAGCACTTTGTGGAGCTGGCGGCTATTAGCCCCCTTGACAAAACAAATTAGAAAAGCTGATGTTGTACACATCCACTTTGGGCGAGATCTGATCCCCTTCCTAGCAGCCCTCCTTTCAATTTTGAACCGAAAGCCATTTGTTACGCAAACGCACGGAATGATTATTTCAGATGGTCGCCTGAGCACCCGCCTCACGGATTTCCTTTTCACAAGAAAGCTAATCAAAAAATCTCGGATTAATCTTGTGCTTTCTGACACCGAACTCTCAGCCGTACTGGCGCTAGGTATCAAATCCCCATGTAAAGTCTTACCGAATGGAATTGCAGTTGATGTCAATCTAAGTGAAAGAAATGAACCGACAAATCGAATTGCCTTCTGTTCCAGACTAGAGAAGAGGAAAGGAGTCGGAAAATTCATTGAGCTTGCAGATTCCTTCCGCGATGCAGGAATTAAATTTGAAATTTATGGCCCCGACGGCGGCGAACTTGAATTCGTGCAATCCGAGGTTAAGTCCAGAAATCTCAGTGGCATTCTTGAGTACAAAGGATCCCTACACGCGGATGAGGTTCAGAGCGTTCTCACTGAAATAGATCTCCTAGTCTTGCCAAGCAAAGACGAACCTTTCCCCATGGTAATTCTGGAAGCTTTGGCAGTCGGGACACCAGTATTGGTAATGCCTAGTTGTGGCTTCGCAGAAAAGCTCAAGAGATTTGAATCTAGTTTTGTCGCGGATACTGAAGATTTATACGGATTAAGTGACTCGCTAAATCGCCAAAACTCTGCCCAATATCGAAACAAAAGCCATATGGAAATCGCCCAATTTTGTGCTGCAGAATTTGGCATAGAGTCGGTAGTAAACAAATTACTTGGCGAGTATAAGAAAGCTTTGAGTTATGGAAGCTAGTCGCCAGCCAAAGATTTTATGGCTTACCAACTTGCCAGCCCCCTATAGATTTCCGATTTGGGAACGAATGGCTGAGTCCTTCGACATTAAAGTCGCATTTCTACTGGGAGAAAAAAACTGGCGTAATTGGACTGCTCCTGATGCAAAGTCTTGGAAGCATGAGCATCTTTCGCTTAAGTCTAAAAATATTAAAGAGTTTGATTTGATCCCAAGTATCCGAGGGGCTAAGAAAATACTTCGAAATGTTGATTTATTAGTTCTTGGGGGATGGGAAACACCGTTCTATATACGAATATTATTACTCGCAAAACGCAGACGTATTCCTCTTATTAAATTTTATGAATCAACCCAGGACTCCCACCGCTTCACAAACTTCCTCATCCGCAAGATCCGCTCCTCAATCCTTTCCCAAGCAGATTTCATTGTCACAGCAGGGTCTGCCTCTACCAAGGCAGTAGAAGCTATGGGTATTGCTTCAGAAAAGATTGTTACTCTCTTTAACCCTGTCGATGTCAGTTGGTTTTACTCCTTTGCCAGAGACCATCGCACCCCAGTCACATCTGGCCATCACTACATCTATGTAGGCCAGCTGATTGAACGTAAGAATGTTGCCACCATACTTCGCTCCTTTGCTGCGATAAGAAATGATGCTGACACTCTAACTATTGCTGGCGATGGCCCTCTTGCTCAGGATCTTAAAAACCTTGCAGCATCTCTTGGCATCGCAGAGTCCGTTATATTTGCAGGGCATCGAAATCAAGAAGAGTTAGCCAAGTTCTATGCCGCAAGTAATACCTTCATCCTTGCCAGCACCAATGAAGTCTGGGGGCTCGTTGTTAACGAAGCTCTCGCCTCAGGGTTACACGTAGTCGTGACAGATAAGTGCGGCGTTGCAGAGTTTGTGCAGGATATGGATGGTGCATACATCTGCGACACCGATCAGAAGTCAATTCAAGAGGCTATGAGTGAAAGTTCACGCGAATGGAGTGGCTACATCGAGGAACCCGAGATATTGAAATTCACGCCAGAGAGATTTGCTGATGGTGTTATTGGTGTAGTAGATGGGTTATTGAAGGATTCCTCTGCTCCTGACTTAATCTGGTTTACAAATATTCCAACTCCATATCGCATACCTATTTGGGAGATTTTGCACTTGCGAATCAAGTTCC
>BJFZ01000183.1:0-811 GCA_014190175.1 Actinomycetes bacterium
GTTTTATTGGTACACCAACCATGAATTTGATACCAGCACAGTGGACGGAAAACACCATTGATATCCAAGGTAGTACGCACCAAGCCCCTATGTTTTCCAGTCAATCGAAAGATATCACAGTTGGCATTCGACCCAACGATTTCAAATTGACACTGCACGGTATATCAGCCCGAGTCCTCCATATTGAAGATTTAGGAGATAACACCATCATCAATTTAGAGGCTAATACTCTTCGGTTGAAATTAAAAATGGAAGGGCTCACGAACTTGCGTGAAGACGAAGAAGTACATCTGAGCTTCGATCCAAAATCTGCCCATTTATTTGATCGACTAAATGGCCAGCGTATTAATTAATTTTTTTGTAAAGCGGAGAATTCAATGACTCAGAAACCTAATATATTGCTTATCCTCAATGACGACATGGGGTACTCAGATATAGGGTCTTATGGCGGGGAAGTGAACACTCCCAACCTCGATCGACTAGCAAAAGGCGGGCTTCGATTTACTCAGTTTTACAACACCGCTAGGTGTAGCCCCTCTCGCGCATCTCTTTTAACAGGACTACATCCACACCAAACCGGTATCGGTATTTTGACTTATGACTCAGGTCCTGAGGGATATGCGGGCAATCTGAACCACCGCTGCGCAACGATAGCTGAAGTGCTGAAGTCCTCTGGTTATCGCACCTATCTCAGTGGTAAATGGCACGTATCTAGTAGTCTCAAACAGCCTACTGACTCATGGCCATTACAGCGAGATTTTGACGAGTTCTTCGGAACCATTATTGGGGCAGGTAGTTTTTATGATCCCAA
>BJFZ01000183.1:821-2085 GCA_014190175.1 Actinomycetes bacterium
AGCACGTCAACCAGGATTTTTTTATACGGCTGCGATCAGCAATGAAGCTGTGAAGTTTTTAGCCTCTCACCATGCACACCACAGTAGCCAACCATTTTTTGAGTATGTCGCCTACACAGCACCGCACTGGCCTTTGCATGCACACGATGAGGATATTGCCAAATATAAAGGGCGTTTTGATGCTGGTTGGGACCAATTAAGAGAAGAACGTTTAGAGCGACTCGTTCGCTGGGGCATCTTAGATTCGCAGTGGAAGTTGACCGATCGTGATCCAAGTCAACCCGCTTGGAAAGACACTGAAAATAAAGAATGGTTGGCGCGATGCATGGAAGTGTACGCCGCACAAATAGACCGGATGGACCAAGGTATTGGCAAAATCTTGGATGAACTGGAAAGAAATAACCAACTCGAAAACACCTTGGTTATCTTTTTAGCAGATAACGGCGCTTGTGCGGAGGACATTCCTGAAGACGTCACCATTGATGAGCTAGTCAATAAGTTGATGATTGCACGCTCACACACTCGTGATGGCGCAGTGGTTCACTTTGGCAACAATACAGACTTGATGCCAGGACCAGAAAATACATACCAAAGTTATGGTGCGGCTTGGGCTAATTTATCCAATACGCCCTTTCGACTATACAAACATTGGATTCATGAAGGTGGTATTTCCACACCACTCATCATGCATTGGCCAAATGGTATTGCGCAACGTGGTGAAATAAGACATACACCTGGTTACTTACCAGACATCATGGCTACCATTTTAGACGTTACAGCTACTGCCTATCCTGCTGAGGTTAATGGACGTAGCGTTTTACCCATTGAAGGTTACTCGCTCAAGCAGGCATTTCCAGCAGACTTAGAAAGTAGACCCGCCATGTTCTGGGAGCATGAGGGTAATGCAGCAGTGAGAATAGGCGCATGGAAATTAGTGCGGGAATACCCAAAGGAATGGGAACTCTACAACCTAACAGACGATCGCACCGAACTAAACGATCTTGCCCAGCAATACCCGGAAAAAGTTGCAACGATGGCGCAGCAATATGAAGAATGGGCACAACGATGCGGTGTATTACCTCGCGAAGGAGTTGTCGCTTTAATGAGGAGTCAAGGCGTAACTCGAGCGTTCTGGGAAAAAGAGTGAAAAGCTGTTGCTCTCCTTCGACTGACTCTTTATCCAACACTCGCAGTAAGGAATCTAAGGAGAAATTAGATGTTGTATCCAATGTAACGCCAGAGCTGGTGCAATGACAGGGAGGAG
>BJFZ01000184.1 GCA_014190175.1 Actinomycetes bacterium
TGTCTTGTTTACGTTAATTGAAGTCGGTTATACGCCTCTTGATTGGCGCATAGGAAATGAAAAAGATACGTACATAAGTCCTGGTTGGTGGAAATATGGATTTGAAGAGATGCCAGAGCTCCGTTATGGAGCAGATTGCATCGATGGCTCGATCGGTTGCCCCACAATTGATGCGGTTCCCCTTCTAGATGGCGATGGAGTATCCCTTGGCGAACATCCCTTTGGGCAAGACGATATTGGCCGTGATTACTTAGCTCTTGTGATGCGAGGAGCTCAACGCTCTATTCTCGTTATGTTTATAATCGGAGCAATCGCAGCAACTCTTGGAACTATTATTGGCTCAATTGCAGGATATTTCCGTGGCTGGGTTGATGCTATTTTGATGCGACTCGTTGACTTTATTATCACCGTTCCAGTAATCATCATCGGTTCTGTGATCGGATTTCACTTCGGCAATAAAGGGGCGGCATTCTTGGCTCTCTTATTGGGTCTATTCTCCTGGACTGGTTTATCCCGTTTAGTTCGAGGTGAGTTTTTAACGCTGCGGGAACGTGAATTCGTGGATGCCTCTCGAGTGGCTGGGGCCAGCAATCGGCGCATAATTTTCAAGCACATTTTGCCCAATGCGGTTGGGGTAATTATTGTGTCAGTAACTCTTTTAATGTCAGGCGCAATTTTGCTGGAAACGGCCTTGAGTTATCTTGGCTTTGGAGTCACCTCACCTGATGTTT
The DNA here is from genome assembly GCA_014190175.1 of Actinomycetes bacterium. Next base: position 732 of record BJFZ01000184.1, read on the forward strand.
CGCTAGGACTACTAATTTCAAATTACCAAGACGCCTTTACCACCAGGCCTTGGCTATTTTGGTATCCAGGAATCTTCATCATCATCATTGCCCTTTGCATTAACTTTATCGGGGATGGTTTAAGAGATGCCTTTGATCCAAGACAACGCCGGCGCTTGAGTCGTAAAGAGAAAGCTAATGCGCGCGCCATGCAAAATAGAGGCGAGTTCGCTTAAGCTTGAATTAGTTGGGTAATAATTGCCAATAGGAATAGCGAGCAGAGAATAACAGCTCCTGGCCGATTAAATTCAGAAGAAAAATTCAATCCGACCAAATCTCCCCTTTGGTGAAAGTTTTCAAAGCGAGTTCTAGCAATTGCGATTGCAATCCCAGAATTACTTCTAGGACTCTCTCCGGCTTTGATACTGCCGCTATCGTTTAGCTTCATACCCCGAATCTCAGATGGATGAACATTTCGTATGTGATATCTGCCCGGGGCTTGGGCAGCAAATGAGTGAAACTTGATGCCAGTTGGTTGATGCATGACAAACATAGTGAATTTAGAATCTATCTGGGAAATCTCATGCCAACCTAAAGTAATTCTTCTCATAGGATTTACAATCACTAAACCTTCATCGCAATAAATAACTTTAGGGTGAATGAAAATCAAATAGAAAAACGAAGAAGCAAATAGACCCCATGTGATGCTGGGCAGGCCACCGAGAAATCCATAATCCAAAACATTGACGTAAGTTAAAGTGCTTATGGTGAAAAATGCCCAGAACGATAAGAAATATCCATTTCGAGGGCGAAATTGCTCAACGTTGTTCACCTGTGAATCCTCCCATCAGAGACTGGGATTATTCTTATCTCCCTGATTGCCCGCCTGTAGCGGCTTGAACCAAGGCAAGTTGGACAGGCATATTCAGGTGCCCAGTTGTTATCCCTAGGTTTACGCCTGAAAAAGCCCTTCGAGGGCTGAAAAATTATAAAGTTTCTGTTATCCAGAGCCTGGGTAATAAATTGTCAGAAATAGTCCGATAAGGCAGACTTTGCCAACCCTCGAGGTTTGGTCAATGGTAAAGCGGTCGACTCTTTATTAATGACTATACCCGCAAACAAAGACCTTTTAGGAGGTTATCTTGAAAAACAAGAAGTTAAGAGTGGCAATTGTTGGATCACTTTCGATCCTTCTTGCTGCTTCAACAGTAACGCCGCCAGCAAATGCGGCTAAGAATGGAACTGTAATTCTCCATGAGCCAAACCCACTATCAGGCTTTAACTCAGCTGTTGTTGGTTTCAACTTGGTAACAAACTCCACCATCGGTTATCTAACCGGTTCGG
>BJFZ01000185.1 GCA_014190175.1 Actinomycetes bacterium
AACTATGGCTGAAACATCCTCAATTCCTACACTTGTAATCTGTTCATTGACTCGTACAGCAATTTGTGGAGTTTTGAAGTTACCCTCTAATAAAGCTTCTATGACTTTATTCCGGGCAAGTGATTTTTCAGTTTGAGAGACAGAGTCCTCAAGATCTAGAAATATCTCATCAACATCAATTGTTCGAGCTTTAGTGATCATTTTTTCACTAGAACCGGGAACTGCAAGCACTGCTCTTTTTAGATTTACATCACTTCTTGGCATTTAACTCGTCAACAATCTCTTCTGTGTGTTCCCCAAGTTTAGGACCTACAGAATTAATCTTCCCCGGTGTTTTAGACATTCGAGCTACTAAATTTTGCATTAAAATCCCATCAACTCGAGTGAAACTCTCGCGCTCGATGAAATGAGGATCTTCAATAACCTGTTGCATGCTGTATACCGGGGCGATTGCAGCATCGGCAGCATCAATAATGCTAATCACTTCTGCTGAGGGTCTTGAACTAATCCAGTTCCGCGTCAATTCTTCTAGAGCTTCTCTATTTTCAAATCTCGCTTGGAAGGACATGAATCTAGGATCCCCACCTCCACCTACAGTTTCAATCAATCTGCGTGCAACTGATTCTGCCGATGCTGAAAGCGCTACCCATACCCCGTCAGAACATTGATAAGTACCTCGGGGAATTGAGTAGGGAATGCTTGAACCTAACCTTGGCTGTAAGTAACCCATTGAATCCCATGCCGCTGGTAAGGGACCCATGATTTGGAGCACTGAGTTAACTAAATCTATTTCAACAACTTGTCCTTGCCCTGTTTGTTTGGCATGAAAGATTGCCATCATCGCAGAGAAGGAACCTACGAGCGCAGTTACTTCATCGGTAAGGGCAATGGGTGGCAGTAAAGGCCCCCCATCAGGTTCGCCCAATAAACTTGAAAGACCAGATAAAGCTTCGGCAATTGTTGCAAAACCAGGCTTTTGCGCATACGGCCCTGACTGTCCAAATCCTGAAACCCGCAATACAACTAACTTAGGATTCATTTTAATCAACTCAACTGGATCTAATCCAAGTTGCTCAATTTTTCCTGGACGCATATTTTCAATCAGCAAATCTGCCGAGTCAATCAATTTTTTTAGCACTGCTAAATCTGAAGTTTGCTTTAAATCAAGGACGAGTGAGCGCTTTCCGCGATTTACAAGCTTCCACCATAAAGAGTCGGATTCACCGGGTTGGGTCCAACCCATGGATCTGGTTGAATCTCCAGTCGGCCTTTCAACCTTTATAACATCTGCACCGTAGTCGGCAAAATATTTTGCTACACCTGGGCCGGCGACCACTGTAGCCAAGTCAATTACCTTTAAACCGACAAGAGGTCCTTGGTGCTTCACATTGCTCATCAATCGGCCACTTTCAAGGGCAGCATTACAGAGCGCTCAAAAGTGCACACTATTTTTCCGTGTTGATTTGTACCCTTAGTTTTTACCGTCAAAATCCCCTGAGTAGGTTTGCTCTTAGATACACGCTTGTCAAGAATCTCGGTACTTGCATAAATGGTGTCCCCGTGGAATACGGGAAGTAGGTGCTGTAACTCCTTAACACCCAAACTCGCGATGGCTTTTCCAGAAATGTCATTTACGGACATGCCAGTCAATAACGCATAAATATAAGTTCCAACAACAAGGTTCTTGCCATCAACCATCTCAGTCTTTGCATAATTACTGTCAATATGCAATGGGCTTCCAGCCATGGTCAATAAACAATAGAGATGATCTTCAGATTCGGTAATGGTTTTACCAGGCCAATGGTTATAGATATCACCCATTTCAAACTCATCAAAAAAGCGACCATAGCGATTTGACCGCGCATCGAATTCACGAGTCATATTCAGTCCTTATCGCTGGCAAGTTGAGTAGGGCCACACGATACAGCAAGTTAAGAATTTTAGTCAATCGGTTGACTAATTGGATTTAGTTGCATTATATTCATTATATGTCTGATTCAAAGGTCACCGATTTAAGTGTAGCGACGGTTGAAGCCGAGCTGCCCGCTCC
>BJFZ01000186.1 GCA_014190175.1 Actinomycetes bacterium
AATCAGCGGTGTCAGTGCAATCTAGTTTTGCTGGATCTAGTGCCAACATCCGACCACAATCCATCGCCACATTCCCCGCGCCAATAACAATCGCATTTTTACCATTTAATGGAACGTTACAATTTACATAATCTGGATGCCCATTGTACCAAGGTACAAAATCCGCCGAAGATAAAGAGCCCGGTAACTCTTCACCAGGTATTCCTAGTGTGCGCCCAACTGAAGATCCCGTCGCAAGGATTACCGCATCATAATTTTCTTTTAATTGCTCGATTGAAATATCTCGGCCTAATTCAACATTTCCGAAAAGCCGAAAATTTGGATCGCCCGCGATTTTTTCAAAAACTTTGGCTACCGATTTAATCTTTGGATGATCAGGTGCAACACCATTTCGCACTAAACCCCACGGGGTCGGTAATCGTTCAAATAAATCAATTGCAAAAACTCGGTTTTCATCTTGGGAGTTTTGCAGAGCTTGGGCACTGAAATAACCGGCTGGGCCTGCACCAACTATCGCTATCCGATAAGTGGGCATTGCTGGCTCCTGTACTAATTGTTTCTGGCGGAGACGAGGAGATTTGAACTCCTGAAGGGTTTAACCCCTTACCTCGTTAGCAGTGAGGCGCACTCGACCGGGCTATGCGACGTCTCCGAGTTGCTCAAGGATACCAGCCGAATCGTGCGTAAAAATAGCCTGATTTAGAACACGCTCACGTGATCGGTAACCTTCGACATCTCATGGGACACATAGATATCAGTGGTATTGAGTACTTTCTTTCAGACGGAAGAAAGTTGCTTGACCAGATCACTTTTCGCGTTGGGGATGGCGCAAAGACCGCACTAGTCGGACCTAATGGATCAGGCAAAACAACTTTGACCCGATTAATAACCGGTGAGTTGACACCGCACAGCGGAAAAATCGCAATCTCAGGTGGTCTGGGCATCATGCGGCAATTTGTTGGATCACTTCGTGATGAATCAAATGTTCGCGACTTACTTCTATCTGTTGCGCCACCAAAAATTCGTGAGGCTGCGCAAAAATTAAAAGACACTGAAGCGGCTATGGACGAAAGTGAAAAATCACAAATGAACTTTTCGCATGCACTAACTGAGTGGGGCGATGCCGGAGGATATGAAATAGAAGTGATGTGGGATATCTGTTGCACAAATGCTCTAGGGCAAGGTTTTGAAGGAGTTGAACATCGCATAGTCAATACATTATCTGGGGGAGAACAAAAGAAATTAGTTATTCAAGCATTGCTTCGTGGGCCTGATGAAGTTTTACTTCTTGATGAACCTGATAACTATTTAGATGTGCCTTCTAAAGAGTGGTTAGAAAATGCAATAAGAGAAACGCCAAAAACTGTTTTATTTATCACCCATGATCGTGAACTTTTGAATCGTACTGCAAATCGTATAGTTGCTTTGGAATTAAATGCCAGTGGTAATACGGCATGGGTTCATGGTGGAGGATTTAGTACTTGGCATGAAGCACGCGAAGCCCGACATGAGCGAATGGAAGAGTTATTGCTTCGTTGGGAACAAGAGCATGATCGTCTAAAAGAACTTGTCCGTACTCTTGGTATTCAAGCTGGAAGTAGCCCAGATATGGCATCCAAATACCATGCGATGCAAACCCGTTTGCGGAAGTATGAAGAAGCTGGTCCACCGGTTGCGCCACCGCGTGAACAAAATGTAAAGGTGCAACTTAAAGGTGGGCGAACTGGGGAACGAGTAGTTACTTGCGAGAAGTTACAACTAGAGGGCTTAACTGATCCTTTTGATTTTGAGATCTTTTTTGGTGACCGTGTTGCAATTTTAGGAAAAAATGGAACTGGTAAATCACATTTTCTTAGGTTGCTCTCTGGTGAGAATGTTAAACACTCTGGAAATTTCAAATTAGGCGCTCGCGTTGAGCCAGGATTCTTCGCCCAGACTCACGCTCATCCAGAGTTTGAAGGAAAGACAATTCTTGAGTTGCTCTGGGAGAACCACTCATTGCAACTCGGACCGGCAAAAAGCGTTT
>BJFZ01000187.1 GCA_014190175.1 Actinomycetes bacterium
ACCATCACTCATAGAATCATAAGATAACCCTGGAGACGGAGAAGCGCGATGGACCTAAGAGTTAAAGATGTTGAGCGGACTGTCATTCAAGTTCCTCTTAGAGAACGTAGTCGCCCTTGGGTAGAGCTCCTGGTTGGCCAGTGGGCTGTTGTGGAGATTTGTAAGGTAACAAGTAATGTGCCTGGGATTGTTGGATATGGCGAAACAATTCTTTACTACACATGGCAGACCGTTACAGATGAAGCGATTGCGCGCGTGGTTGGAAAAAATCCAGTCCTGTACCTTTCTGATGATTCTCTAGGTGCTGGACTTCAAATGGCACTCTATGACTTAGTAGGTAAAGCTTATGAAGCTCCAATGCATGCACTTCTTAGCCTTCCTGCTGTAAGAGATAAGTGTCCTATCTCGTGGTGGAGCACGAAAATGCCGCCAGATGTATTAGCTGAAGAGGCAAAAGACGCCTACGCAGAAGGTTATATGAGCCATAAATTTAAGGCTCGCCCTTGGTTTGATGTGCGCGAACAAGTAAGGGCAGTTGCGGCAGTAACTCCTGAAGACTATCGCCTAGACATTGACTGGAACGAAATGTTGCTTAGTCCAGGGGAGGCGACACCACTTCTTCAAGAGTTAGATTGTGAGCCACGAATTGGAATTTATGAAGATCCTATTATGCGAACCGATATTGCCGGTCAAAAACTCCTTAGGAGCAAAGTTTCTCGCCCACTAGCAACCCACTTTGAACCAAAGCTCTTTCCCCATTGGATGAGAGAAGATGCACTTGATGGATTCGTGGTGGATGCAGGCGGAGTTTCTCGTTTTCTCAAAGAAGGCCAAGCATGTGCCTCATTTGATAAAAATCTGTGGTTACAAATCTGCGGAACAGGAATCACGAGCGCATACACATTACATCTTGGGGCTGTGCTCACTCATGCGAGATGGCCGGCTGTGACAGCAATGAATATCTACGCCGATGACATGTTGTCTGAACCAATTAAAATCGCACACGGATTTGCAGATGTCCCATCGGGCTATGGCCTTGGAGTAGAGATTGATACGGATGCAATCGAAAAATACAAAATGAAACCTCCTTACTTTATAAAGTTTCCGCGCAAGTTACTCACTTTTACCCTTCCAAATGGGCATAGACGAAGTTTTGCCGATGCTAATCATCTCTGGCGGGACATGGGTCGCAATGGAACTCTTCCCCTACAAAGCAAGGGAGCCAATCTAGAAGTATGGGTTGATGATGAATCTGCCGAGTTTAACAAGGCATATTCTCAAGCTGAGAGCTCTCCTGGTGGCCAAGGCAGAGGAATTCTTGATCACCTTGCCCCAAATACTGGTGTCGTTTTACCAGGACTTACTTAAAATTGAGATCATATGAATAAACACGTTTCCATCCCTTTACTTCTACGATACTTTTGCGATCGTGAAAGCATACTTGCGACAGCAGGAAATCTTAAGGCTTCAACCTTTTTATATAGTACAGGGGTAGTGGGACTTCGAATTACTAATAGTTGTGGTGAAATTGAAGTGCTACCGTTCCAAGGCCAGCAAATTTGGCGAGCAAATTTTTACAATCGCCAACTAACAATGCGCTCAATGTTCGATGAACCAAATCCTACAACTGATTATTTGTCCACTTATGGTGCTTTTCTAATCCACTGCGGTGTAATTGGAATGGGTGCGCCGACGCCGCAAGATGATCATCCAACACATGGCGAACTTCCCAACGCTCATTACCTCCAAGCAGAACTCTTGGTAGGTACCGATGATGAGGGTGCTTTTATGACCATCACCGGAAAGTACCAATATTCGGTTGCATTTTCACATAACTATATTGCTCAACCCTCGATTACTTTACGCGAGAACAACGGCAGAATTCATGTAGAAATGTCAATCAAGAACTTAAAAAGCTCTCCGATGGAGATGATGTATCTTGCTCATATTAATTTTCTCCCGGTTGATAATGCAAAGAGAGGGGAGAAGAAAAGGGAAGGAGGGAAGAAAAGGAGAG
>BJFZ01000188.1 GCA_014190175.1 Actinomycetes bacterium
CCCTATTTCTTTTTAGGAATTGTTGGTGCAATGTTGATTCCGCTTCATTCTGTAATTATTCCTGCATACGTAAATATAAGTCGTTTAAATCTTTTGAGCGGATACTGGGGCGCAATTTTGATGTATGCCGCGTTGGGTGTTCCGTTTGCGACATTTTTAATGACATCTTACTTTCGCGGATTGCCAGATGAACTTATTGAGGCAAGTGTGGTGGATGGACTTTCTTACGCACGAGTATTTTTAAAGATTGTATTGCCTCTATCAATTCCTGCTGTAGCGACTGTAGTTGTATTGCAATTCATTCAAATCTGGTGTGACTTACTTATCGGACTATTGTTCTTACAAAATCCGGCGAACCGGACTTTAACGGTAGGGCTCGGTGCATTATCTGCTGGAAGAACTACTGATATACCAGTATTGATGGCGGGCTCTCTAATCAGCGCATTACCAGCCATAATTGTGTACCTTATTTTCCAACGACAATTAGTCGCTGGTTTAACTGCGGGGATAGGTAAATGATGAAACTAACAGGAGTATTCAACGTCTTACAAACCCCATTAACTGAAAATGATGAGATAGACGAAAAGGTCTTCGCTCGTGAGATTGAATGGTTGATTGAATGCGGGATTGATGGCGCGGTTTTGGCTATGGTCTCTGAAGTGCTGCGCTTCAGTGCAGAGGATCGACGTAAGCAATGGCAACTAGTTCTTAGATTAATCAATGGGCGGATCCCTGTAGTTGCAAGCGTGGGCGCTGAGAGCACCTACATCGCAACCTCACTCGCAAAATGGGCTGAGATTGATGGAGCCGCAGCAGTTATGGCTACCCCGCCAAGTGCCTTTGCAACTCTTTCAAATGAAATTAGAGATTACTACGTAGCCATAATTGAAAGTGTAAAGATTCCAGTGATTGTGCAAGATGCCAGTAATTATTTGGGTCAACCACTTGATATCTCTTTGTATGTTGATTTAATTAATAAATATGGCGCAGAGCGTGTACAATTTAAACCTGAAGCAAAGCCAGTAAAAGAACGTCTTGAAATGTTGCGCGATGCGAGTAATGGCCGGGCATTAGTTTTCGAAGGCCAAGGTGGAGTCGACTTGCTCGATACATATCCAATTGGAATTGTTGGAACTATGCCAGGAGCAGAAGTTCCTTGGGCTTTAGTAGCTCTTTTCAAAGCGTTAAAAGAAGATAATTGGGATCGGGCGCGCTCTATCCATGCACCTCTTGCCAAGTTAATCTCATACCAAAAAACACTTGATGCATATGTTGCTGTCGAAAAATACTTGCTGGTCAAGCAAGGAGTATTTACTTCAGCGCGTCAACGCGGGCCTGTCGGATTTATATTGACTAATGAAATGAAATTAGAAATAGATGTTGCTTTTGATCAACTTAAAGCAGCGGTAGATAAGAAGTAAGGTCTGCCCGCTCTCCAGAGGCAATAATCGAACCGCTAGATACTCCTTCTTCCCAACTAATTTTGCACGTTACTAATGCAATAAAAGTTTTTGCTTCCATTTCAATAACTGCGCGTGGGGTTCCCCGGCGATGTACTGGTCCCTCGATGCATTGAATTGCTCCATAGGGAGGGATACGAACTTCAACTGAGAAACCTGGTGCTTTTTTGGATAATAATTCAAGATATTTTTTTACTTCACTAAGAATTTCAGGATCTCTCATTAATTAACCAAACAAGCAAGGCAGCGTCGCACAATTTACTTCGCTCATTTCGGCAATCGAAATAGAGAAGAGATTTTCAAAAATAAGTTGATCTCCCCCAGTTTTGCCGATCCGAGTTGTAGTTATTTCCAAATCAATCGCGCGCCCCATTAACTCGTCAACTTGAGCAGATTCAATTGCAATCAATATTCGCCCCGGAGTCTCACTAAATAAATGCACAAAATGATCTTCTGGGATATTAACTGTTGCCCCGACTTTTGCTGCTAAAGCCATTTCACTTATTGCA
>BJFZ01000189.1 GCA_014190175.1 Actinomycetes bacterium
CCTAACTCTCCTGTTGAAAAAGGTATTGCTACAAAAGAAACTGGAACCGAAGTTACTTTCTGGCCCTCTGAGGAAATATTTGAAACTACAGATTTTTCATTTGAGATTTTGTCAACCAGATTTAGAGAGATGGCCTTTTTAAATAAAGGTCTAACCATCTCGCTGCGCGATGAACGAGCAGGGCACGTCGATGAAAAAGGTGAGCCACTAGAAGTTAGGTATTGCTACGCAGGCGGAATTGTTGATTTCGTTAAACATCTAAACACCACAAAGGGTGTTGCCCATAAATCAATTATTGCTTTTGAAACAGAAGACCTTAAACAAAAAATGTCGCTTGAGGTAGCAATGCAGTGGAATACCAGTTTTACCGAGTCGGTATATACCTTTGCTAACACCATCAATACTCAAGAAGGCGGAACACATGAAGAAGGTTTTCGAACTTCGCTTACCTCACTAGTAAATAAGTTTGCCGAGGAGTGGGGTTATATAAAGAGAAAAGAAGATCGCCTAACTGGAGATGATATCCGCGAAGGGCTAACTGCAATCATCTCAATTAAAATCAGTGAGCCACAATTTGAAGGACAAACAAAGACAAAACTAGGAAACACCGAGGCTAAGTCATTCACCCAAAAATCTTTAAATGATGCAGTAGGTGCATGGTTTGAAAAGAATCCAAGTGAAGGCAAAGAGATTGTAAGAAAAGCTATAGATGCAGCAACTGCTCGAATTGCAGCAAGAAAAGCCAGAGATCTTTCTCGGAGCAGAAAAGGCCTACTTGAAGGTCGCGGAATGCCTGGAAAATTAGCGGATTGTCAATGGACTGAGCCGGAAAAGTGCGAGCTCTATATTGTTGAGGGAGATTCAGCTGGTGGTTCAACAAAGGGCGGGAGAGATTCTAGATATCAAGCAGTTCTTCCAATTAGAGGCAAAATATTAAATGTTGAGAAAGCAAGAATTGATCGGGTGCTACAAAACAATGAAGTTCAAGCTTTAATCACCGCTCTTGGCACAGGAATTCATGATGATTTTGATATTGCCAAACTTAGATATCACAAAGTTATTCTCATGGCAGATGCTGATGTCGATGGACAACATATTAGAACGCTACTACTAACTCTCCTATTTAGATTTATGCGACCTTTGATTGAGAAAGGCTTTGTATATCTTGCACAACCTCCGTTATATAAAATCAAATGGGGCGGAAAAGAGCCTGTGCAGTATGCATTCTCTGACAAAGAGCGAGATGGCTTAATTCAATTAGGGCTAGAGGCAGCAAAGCGTTTACCAAAAGAAGATGGAATCCAGCGCTTTAAAGGCCTTGGTGAGATGCCTGCAAAAGAACTTTGGGATACCACAATGGATCCAGCTCACCGCGTACTAATGCAAGTGACTTTAGAAGATGCAGCAGCAGCTGATGATCTCTTCTCAGTTCTAATGGGAGAAGATGTTGAACAGAGAAGACAATTTATTCAAAGAAATGCTAAAGATGTTAGGTTCCTTGATATCTAATGGAAAATCTTGACGAAAATAAAGTAGATCGCATTGAAGCTGTTGACCTTCAAGTGGAAATGGCTCGTTCTTATCTTGATTATGCGATGTCAGTCATCGTTGGAAGAGCGCTTCCTGATATCAGAGATGGGTTAAAACCAGTACATCGCAGAGTTTTATATGCGATGTATGACGCGGGATATCGCCCAGATAAGGGTTATTACAAATCATCACGCATCGTCGGTGATGTTATGGGTAATTACCATCCACATGGCGATGGCGCTATCTATGACACTTTGGTTCGTTTAGCTCAACATTGGTCACTTAGATATCCATTAGTTGATGGCAATGGAAACTTTGGCTCTCCTGGCAATGATCCAGCAGCCGCAATGCGTTACACAGAAGCTCGTATGGCCCCGCTTGCAATGGAGATCATGCGAGATATTGATGAAGAAACTGTTGATTTCATCGCCAATTA
>BJFZ01000190.1 GCA_014190175.1 Actinomycetes bacterium
TCTCTTAGTCTCAATTACCCATGGCTGTTTTCGAAATGGTGCAGTAACTGAGTTAGAGCCAATCATTGAGGCTGCACATAAGAAAGGTGCATTGGTTCTGGTTGATGCCTATCAGTCCGTTGGTGCAGTTCCATTAAATCTTTCAACTCTTAAAGCCGACTTTGTCGTTGGCGGAAATCTTAAATACTTACTGGGTGTTCCAGGAGTTGGATTTCTCTATGCGCGCAGTGAAACAACAAGCCATCTGATTCCAACGTCAACGGGTTGGTTTGCTGCTCGCGATATTTTTGCAATGGATATCCATTCATATGATCCAGCTCCAGATGCGCGACGCTTTGAATCCGGAACTCCCCCAATCCCCTCCCTTTATCCCTCGGCAACCGGGTTAGAAATGATGATTGATATCGGAATTGAAAATGTCTATGCATATGTTTGCGACATTCATGACGCACTTCGCACTGGCATTGAAGGAGTCGGTGGAAAAGTTGTGACGCCGAAGAAGAAGGCTCATCACGGTGCAATGTTGGCAGTTGCATCCCTTGATGAAAACGCACACGTGGCTGCACTTGAAGCTGAAAAGGTCGTTACATCTTCACGAGATGGAAATATCAGAGTTTCACCACATTTTTATAATAACTTTGAAGATGTAGAGAAGATTATTGCGGCATTTGCTAAAACAAGCCATTACTTGCGTAACTAAGTTCAAAGGGGATAACGCATGTCGCAGATCGAAAGAGTCGAGTTAACTCCAGGGCTAAACGTCTCACGCGCGATTACTGGGCTATGGCAAATCGCCGACATGGAAAAAAATGGAACCACCCTTGATCCAGCAGCCACTGCTCAATACATGGCCGCTTACTCTGAGGCCGGACTCGATACTTTTGATATGGCAGATCACTATGGATCTGCTGAAATTATCGCGGGTTACTTTAAGAAGAACCTGCCTTCAGGTAAGAACTCCCATTTGTTTACTAAGTGGGTACCAAAGCCTGGTCCAGTTACTCGTGAGGAGGTTCGCACAGCTGTTTTAGAGCGCTGTACCCGCCTCCAAACTGGAAAAGTCGAGCTTCTTCAATATCACGCATGGAAATTCTCAAATCCATTTTGGTTAGATGCCCTAATGTATTTACAAGAGTTAAAAGAAGAGGGATTAATCGGGGCCATTGGCGTAACTAACTTTGATACCGCCCATTTAAGAATTGCAAAATCAACTGGAGTAAATATTGTCTCTAATCAAATCTCATACTCAATCATCGATCAACGCGGTGGTGGTGCCATGGCAGATTACTGTGACAGTAACGGTGTAAAGATCTTGGCCTATGGCACGCTATGTGGTGGATTTATCTCCAAAAAGTGGCTGGGCAAAGCTGAGCCAACGGGTGATGGACTACCTAACTGGTCCCTCATGAAATACAAGAGATTTATAGATGTGGCAGGAGGTTGGGAGAAGTTCCAGCATGTCCTGACTACTTTGGATGAGATTGGAAGTGAAGTTGGCCGTTCGATTTCTACCGTGGCTAGTAAGTATCAACTCTCTCAAAGGGCCGTTGGTGCTGTAATTATTGGTGCCAGACTTGGCGAAAATGCCCATATTGAAGATGCAGTATCTCTATTCACTTTTGAGCTCTCTGATAAGCAACGCGGAAAAATCGCTGCAGCTCTTTCGCTCTTAAACGATGTTCCAGGAGATTGTGGCGATGAATATCGCAAACCTCCCTATCTCACAGCCTCTGGTGATTTAAGCCATCACCTTGAAGAGTTTCCGCCAGTCTTTGACGTTAAGAAATCTGGTGGTAAAACCATGATTGATTCAGGAACAACATGGGAAGCTCTGGCTGGTTATAGTCGAGCTATCCGAATTGGTGATCGCGTACTTGTCTCAGGCACTACTGCAACTCACGGAGCAATCTCTGTCGCAATTAATGACCCTGAAGCACAAACACATTTTGCAATCGAT
>BJFZ01000191.1 GCA_014190175.1 Actinomycetes bacterium
GAAGCATTGACGTATTATCCAACAGAGTATTTTGAATAATCAAAACTCCTTGGTGCGATTGGTGAAGCACCTTGCCGCTCACTACGTTGCTAATTCGATATAAAGCTTCAGGCTTTGGCGGGAGATACTCGATAAAAGGCAGTCGCATCGCCCCATCTAGTTGGTAAATGGTGACGATTGGATCGTGGTTTAGAGTTTCAAGAGCAAATGCCACAGTTCTACACCCCTTTAACTCTTGCTCTGGCTGTGGAGTCAAATGCTTGATAAACACGGAATCTTGAAATCGTGGGCGAAAAAAACTCTTATAGATACCGACATAATCTTTGACAAGCGCGATTTTTTTCTCAGAGAACTCTGGTAGACGTGCACTAATTCCAAATCCACCAAGGAGAGTGATTGAGAGCGCAAACTCCAATTCAGCATCAGTTGAATTAAGGGCAGTAAATGATTGATATGGGTGTTCTCCGCGCCATTGGCTATTACACCAGCCAAGAAGTTTTTCGGCTGGGAAAAAGAGCGAGGAGGCCCAAAAACTCGATAATGCGTGTTCAGGCCAATCCGGATCGCTTGTGAAACCAAAATCTACATGCGTAGCCATTGCTAAATCCCAACGTAAGCCTCCCGAACTGCAATTTTCAACAGTTAGATCTGGATAATCAATCTTTAAAGTGTCTAATAAAGTATAAAGATTACGTAGATGATCATTTAATCCTAATGTCGAATCATGACCATGATCATCTCGATTGCAACCAGAACCTGGATCCACATTGAAATCCATTTTTAACCAAGAGGCTCCACACTCTTGAATTAAATTCTTTGTAATTGCCAATGCCCAAGCAAAAGCCTTTGGATTACCCAGGCAGATATACTGCAAGTTTTTACCATTGTGCTGGGCTATAAAATCGGGATAAGTTCTAGATAGTTGAGCATTGTCTCCGAGGGCTTCAATTTCGAGCCAAATTCCAAACTCAATTCCTAATCTGCGCACCGCATCTGCAGTAGTCCTGAGTCCACTTGGAAAGCGTTCAATATTTCTTTGCTCCCAGTCTCCACGAAAGTGATGCCAATGAGAGTCTTTTACTGCTGGCCCAAACCAGCCAGCATCCAGAACAGCGACTTCAATTCCAATTTCTTTGGCACATGCTGCGTTAGCCAAAAGAATCTCCTCATTGATGTCGGCATCTTCATAGGGCCACCATGAGTTCCATTCCGTCAAAAGCTTAGGTTTATTATGAGAATCAGTTCTACGAAAATCTGCGATAAATTCTTGCATTGCAGAATCGATGCCTCCAGAATTAACTGTCTTTGTGATTATATGGGTTTCATCCGCGTCGCTTCTGACTACCATCTTAATGTGACTTGCTGATGGAGTGCATGTTATTTGCCAGTTCCCAGACCAAGCAACGGCTAAGAAGTGTGCTTGATTTCCATCCTCAATAATGAGAAATGGATGGTGACCTTTACTAGAACGCCCAGCAGTAACGGCAATCTCTAATATTGATTTGGCAGAGACATGATGTGGAGTCCATTCTGTGCCCCAGTCGGAACTCCAAAAATGGATCGAAGTCTTAGAAAGATTGGGGAATGCGATGGTGTATTCACTTCCGCTAATCATGACGTGCCAATACCCGTTGAGACTCCACGCACTAGATACTTCGAGCTCATGGCCAATAAAATCAATGTCGGTGTCGCTGTGATACAAAGGGCTGCTGCCACGAGTGGTTGATTAGTTGTATAGCGCCCACCAATACTGGCCAAAGCTGGAGTAAGCAACCGTTGGCTTTGATCAGGAAGTATCAGGTAGGCATAAAGAAGTTCATTCCACATTCCCAAGAACTGTAAAACTGCCAAAGTAACTATTCCCGCTGCAGCATTAGGGACTGCAACTTTGAAAAAAGACCTAAAAAAGCCGGCTCCATCAATTCTAGCTGCATCTAAAATCGTATCAGGAACGG
>BJFZ01000192.1 GCA_014190175.1 Actinomycetes bacterium
TTCCTGGATTACCTGCACTTGTTGGAACAATAATTTTTGTTGTGAGTCTATATGCATTTTCAGACCAAGCGCTGAATAGTTCATTCCTCTGGCTAGCGTTGGTCACCGTTTGGGCACTTACCATCCCGCACATGATTGTTACCGCAAAGTTAGATCGCGCCGCTTTCAAATAGGTTTGGAGCAAAGATCTAAATAAGTTATTTAGCGTTATTGAATTTCGGTAGGTGTAAATCAAGTTGAATTGAAATCACTCGGGTCAGGATTACCACTAATCCCCCAACGATTGCGGCGACATTATCGGGTGAATCGATTTGATGTAAGGCGACAAAAGTAATTGCACCCATAAGGGCAGAAGTACCAATAGTTTCTCGGTGCAGCAGCACTGGTTTAAGTTGGCAGAGAACATCACGTAGAAGACCACCAGTGACTGCAGTAATTAGGCCAAGAAGAATTGCTCGATACCAAGATACTCCCATTTCAAAAGAGAGTTGAGTTCCAGACATCGTTGCAACAGCAAGTCCGAAGGTGTCCATTATCAAAAGCATTTTTCCTACGTAAGTGACACGACGAAATACCAAGGTAATGAGGACTGCAAGTAGAACACTTGAAATAATCCAAGAATCGACAATCCAAATTGGTTTTAGACCCAGAAAAATATTGCGAAGCGTTCCACCTGAGACTGATGCGATTGCGGCGATAAATGCGATTCCGCGATAGTCGAGCCCTTTATCTGCAGCTACTCGTGCACCTACAAGTGCAAAGACAAAAGTAGAGAGTAAATCAAGAATATGGAGCAGAGTCATAGCCCAAGGGTACGACCTTAGTTAGCGATATTTAGCCTAAAGCGCACTATTTCCTTTAGTATCTAACCAAATAAGTGATGGAGATATTTTGAAAACTTTATTTACTAATGCCACATTCTGGAGTTCGGGCTCCCCCGTTTTCTCATCGATGCTTGTTGAGAATGAGATAATACGTGCCACAGGTCAAAAATCTTTAGAATTAGAACATGACCAAGTAGTCGATCTCAATGAGGCATTTGTAATGCCAGCTTTTGCCGATGGCCATGCGCATCCACTCTTTGCAGGGCGAGAGATGTTGGGACCACAAGTAAATGGACTTCAAAGCCTTGCAGAAATTGTTGCTGAAGTTGCCCGCTTTGCAAAAGCAAATCCAGATGAAGAATGGATAATCGGCGGTGCATATGAAGCAGCGATTATTGAGCAAGGTGATTTTGATGCACATTGGCTAGATGAAGCGGTTAGTGATCGCCCAGTTGTTTTGCACGCGGTTGATCACCACACCGTTTGGGTAAATTCAAAAGCGCTAGAACTCTCTGGGATTACCGCTGCGACAAAGAATCCAGATGGCGGAACTATCGCAAGACGCGAAGATGGCAGTCCTAAAGGAACTTTGCGCGAACCCACTGCCATTGGATTAGTTACATATAAAGCGCCGCAGCGAACTATGAAAAATGAAGTAAAGGCGTTGGTTTTAGCCTGTGATGCACTTTTGAAAGTTGGGATTACTTCAGCAGTTGACGCTTGGATTGAACCAGGTTTGGCTGAGGTTTATATCGAGGCTGCAAAAGCGGGCAAGCTCAGTGTTGATATGAGTCTCTGCTTTCTAGCAGTGGCTGGACAATGGGAAGAAAGGGTTGATTATCACAAGGAATTGCGCAAAGAAATTGAATCACTTCCTAAGGGTTCCAACTTAGAAGGGAAAACAATAAAGTTTTTACTCGATGGCGCACTCTCTAGTGGAACTACCGCACTTATGGAGCCCTACTTAGATGATCCAACTACATCCGGACTTTTGATGTGGGAAGAAGATGATTTACTCAATGCACTCTGTGTATTCGATGACTTAGATTTTCAAGTTCACTTACATGCAATAGGTGATGCCGCGGTGCGTCAGGCACTTGATGCAATAGACGCGATGCAAATAGTGAA
>BJFZ01000193.1 GCA_014190175.1 Actinomycetes bacterium
TGGCACGTTCTTCATATGCACCGGAACAACCCACCCAGAAAAGATATTCAACATCATCAGGTAATTGACCTTCAACGACACGAATTGGAAAATCACATTCAGAAATCCAGGCATCACGATCGGCTCGGTTAGCTCCCCAAGGATTGCCAGCTTTTTCTAGATTCCTAAAAGTTCCGCCAAGCTCGGTAGGAAATTCGGATTCAACTAAAACCTGGAAGCGCCGCATATTTACAATGTGATCAATATGTTCGATATCGACAGGGCATTCGTTAACACATGCCCCACATGTGGTGCAAGACCACAAAACATCGAGTGAAATTGGCGCGCCATCCCCAACTAGATTCTCACTCTCAACAACTTTAGACATCGCATGGTCGCGCATGGCCATAATCAGCAACTTTGGAGAGAGAGGCTTATCAGTATGCCAAGCAGGGCATTGTGACTGACACCGGCCACATTCGGTGCAACTAGTCATATCCAACAAGCCTTTCCATGAAATATCCGAGCGAGTTCCAAGGCCGAAAACATCATCTTCGGCTGGATCTTCAAAATTGATTGGCTTACCGTTGGAGAGCATCTCCGGTAATTCACCTAAGGATGGAGTTCCATCGCTATGCCTTTTGTAATACACATTGAAAAAAGCCAAGAAGCGGTGCCAAGCAATACCCATGGTTAAGTTGAGCGCAATCACAATAAACCACATCATCGACACAACAATTTTGATAGTTGCAACAATTTTGATCCACAAGATGATTGCTGAAAGTGACAGACTCTTAAACATTGCCGCAATTGCCCATGTTGTTATGTAGTGCTTATTCCAAGAAGTTTCAAGTGAGAGAGCACCTTCTAGGCCACGCAAGGCGATAACACAAAAAACTATAACTAAAATGGTTGCTTCAACATAGTAAGCTTTTAGAGATCCGGATTTATAAAATCGTGAAGCACGCTCTTTTTTAATAATCCTGGTGAATTGACGAATACCAATTAGGGTCACTATTGCAATCCCTGTGCCCCAAGCAATAACTTCCGAAAGATATTCATAAAGAAAGAAGTTCCCGATAAAAGGCAACGTAAAGTAGGAATCCCACACTTGACCGTAGGCGGTTATTAAAGTTCCAATTAAAGAAACAAAGCCAATCATGACCACCCAGTGGGCAATTCCAGTAGCAGTAAAGTTGAGCATTTTTGTATGCCCAAGAACTTCTTTGAGCATGTACCCAGTACGAGCACCACGATTATTGCTTCTTGTCGGATCAGGTTGTCCTGCGAGATAGATCTTTATTAATCGTCTTATACTTATACCCAGTAGAACTAAAGCAAGAACAGTTATTACATAACTCAACAAAGGCAGAAGTAAATTCACAATCGTAAGACTATCTCTACCGCGTCAATTTCAACTGCGCTTAAGAAGTCTTATATGTTTTGGCGAGAGCTCATCTAGCGTTGAGACACCAATGAGTTTCATATTTCGAATCATCTGACCTTTCAAGATTTCTAGCGCGCGTTCGACACCTTGCTGTCCGCCAGCCATAAGGCCATAGAGATAAGCCCTTCCAACGTAAGTAAATTGCGCTCCATAAGCGATAGCCGCCAAAATATCTGCGCCATGGGTAATTCCGGTATCGACATGAATTTCAAAATCTTTTTTGAACTCTCGCTTGATTTCAGATAAGAGATGCAACGGTGCTTGAGCACGGTCAATTTGTCGCCCACCATGGTTAGAAAGAATGATCGCATCAGCGCCAGCGGCTGCAGCTTTTTTACCATCTTCAAGGTTTTGAATACCTTTTACTGTCAGAGTTCCATTCCATTGCTTGCGCAACCATTTGAGATCCTCAAAAGTCATCGTTGGATCAAAAACATAATCCATCAGTTCTGCCACAGTTCCTGGCCAATTAGAGAGGGAAACAAAT
>BJFZ01000194.1 GCA_014190175.1 Actinomycetes bacterium
TCATTTACAAAAGATTCGCCCTTAAATTTATAAAGTTCAGCAAGAGCTTCTGCTTCGCTATCTCCAATTAACTTTCCACCGCTTTTTCGAACAATCTCTTGGACTTCTCTATGGTTATAGATCTCACCATTAAAAACTATTTCAATTTTTCCAGTCGAATCTTGCTTTGGTTGCTGACCATGCGCCACATCAATAATCGCAAGCCTTGCCATCCCAAGTTCGACTCCTGGGGCGGTGAAATACCCTTGATCATCAGGACCACGATGTGCCAAGGAGTTAATGGCGGCGGTCACTGCATTTTTTGAACCAGCAGCACTTCCTACTCGCCCGGCTATGCCACACATAAATTAATCAGTCGCCGCTGGGCCATTAAGTATTTTGCTCGAATTCCCTGCCAACCAATTCTTGGTCTCTAATAATGCATCTTTAAAACTTTGTGGTGTCACGTCTGGGAAAAGCGACTTAATTAAAGTTGGTTGGTTTTGGGAATCTTTAACATCTCCAGGCCTAGTTTCAACATGTTTAATCTTCAAATCTGGAAAGTATCCTTGCAAATCCTTAACAATCTCATTTAATGAAATCCGATTACCAAACGCGAGGTTTACAGGCTCAGGGTGTGTTATTTTATTTTCCAATGCACTGGTGATCACTGCAACGGCAGTCGCAGCAGATGTAAAATCGCGGGTCTGTTCGCCATCACCGTGCACGATAATCTCTTGTTTCTCCATCGCCTGCCAGATCCATTTTGGAATTACTGCGGCATATGCATGATCGGGTCTTTGCCACGGCCCAAAGATATTGAAAAATCTAAATGTAGTCACAGGCAAGTTATAACTTTTTGCATAAGCCAATGAAAGTGCTTCACCAGCCATCTTGGAGGCCGCATATGGAGTAAGTGGTTTCAGGACCATCTCTTCATTTTTTGGTAGCGCCATATTTGCACCATAAACTGAGGAAGAAGAACTAAATAAATAATGTGCGTTAGTCGCACGTGCACCTTCAAGAACATTTAAAGTTCCAGTTGCGTTGACTTCATGTGTAGCAATTGGATTTTTAATTGATCTCGGCACTGATCCGCGTGCTCCTAAATGCACAACCGCATCAGTACCGGCAATTGTTTGCTTAACCAATTCAGCGTCAACGATAGATCCCTTGATGAATTGCGCACCATCAGGCACATTGCTTTCTAAACCACTGGAAAGGTCATCTAAAATTTTTACATCGTGACCGCGAGCGAGAAGGTGTCGGGACAGATTGGTGCCGACAAAGCCAGCCCCACCCGTGATAACAACCTTCATCAAAACCCCTTACGTAACGTTAAGAGTTCAATTCTATGGGTTAGAGCTGCTCAACTAGGGGTAGGTTTTTGTACGCTCCAGTGCAATCAAAGATCGGGGTCTTAGCAGCCACAAGAGGGGCAAGATCCATACCTGGCTGTGGAGTTACCACGATCGCACCGTCATATTTCCCGGTAAGTGGCGAACGCTCTTGGCCCCGCCAACTTTCAACTAATGGATCATGCCAACTTATTTTCGCCCCAAGGCTTAACAGATATTCAGCCACACCATCAGCTGGAGTCTCACGCACATCCCCAACTCCAGGTTTATAAGCGACCCCACAGATTAGTAAGTTCAACCCAATCGCAGGCTTACCAATCATCTTCAATAAGCGATCAGAGACATATATCGGCATTTGATCATTAACTTCATTTGCTAAATCAATAAACCGCGCCTGCGCACCAACTTGTTTTGCGCGCCAAGAAAAGTACGAAGGATCTACCGGGATGCAATGCCCACCCACGCCTGCGCCTGGAGTGAATTTCATGAATCCATAAGGCTTTGAATTGGCCGCCTCAATGACCTCGCGCACATCAATTCCTAGCGCCCGTGAAATTATGGCTACTTCATTTA
>BJFZ01000195.1 GCA_014190175.1 Actinomycetes bacterium
TCAAAACCATTTGATTTAGTTTTCCATGGTGGATCCGGTTCGTTGTTAAGTGAAATTCGCGAAGCACTCGATTATGGCGTAGTGAAAATGAACATCGACACCGATACTCAATATGCGTTCACCAGACCAGTGGTTGATCACGTAATGAAAAACTACGATGGTGTACTTCGAATTGATGGAGAAGTTGGAAACAAAAAAATGTACGACCCACGAGCCTGGGGCAAGCAAGCAGAAGCAGGAATGGCCGCTCGCGTGGTCCGTGCTTGTGAAGATCTTCGTTCAACCGGCACTTCCTTAATCGCATAATCCACTAGACACAGATTTCGAAGAGAAAGGCTAAAAATGCCAGCAATTATTCTTGTCGGTGCGCAGTGGGGCGATGAAGGAAAAGGTAAAGCCACCGATTTACTCGGAGATACCGTCGATTATGTAGTGCGATATCAAGGAGGAAATAACGCAGGACACACTGTTGTAATTGGCAGCGAAAAATACGCGCTCCATTTATTGCCCTCAGGAATTCTTAGTCCAAATGTGGTTCCAGTAATTGGCAACGGAGTTGTCATAGACCCTGCAGTTCTCTTAGATGAAATTCGCGGATTAGATGTAAGAGGAATCAACACTTCGAAATTAGTTATCAGTACTAATGCGCACTTAATTACTCCGTATCACCGCACTATCGATAAAGTTTCAGAAAGATTTTTAGGTAAAGCAAAGATCGGCACAACTGGTCGTGGAATTGGTCCTGCATATGCCGACAAAATAAGTCGAATCGGAATTCGGGTTCAAGATTTATTTGATCGTTCTATTTTGGAACAAAAACTAGAAGGTGCGTTAAACGATAAGAATCAAGTTTTAACAAAAGTTTTCAACCGAAAAAATATGTCAGTGGCAGAAATTCTTGAAGAGTACTTGGCATACGCTGAAATTTTGCGTCCGTATGTTGCAGACACTTCTTTATTGCTTGATAAAGCACTAAAAGCCGGCAAAACAGTTTTGCTTGAAGGATCACAAGGTACTTTGCTGGATGTTGATCACGGAACCTATCCGTTTGTAACTTCAAGTAATCCAACAGCGGGCGGAGCGTGCACTGGATCAGGTATCGGTCCAAAAGCAATTACTCGCGTGATCGGAATTGTTAAGGCTTATACAACTCGCGTTGGTTCTGGTCCATTTCCAACTGAATTACTTGATGATGATGGCGACAAGTTGCGCACTATTGGACATGAATATGGAACTACAACTGGAAGAAATCGCCGCTGCGGTTGGTATGACGCACCGATTGCTCGATATGCAGTTCGTATTAATGGATTAACTGATTTCTTTTTAACAAAATTAGATGTATTAACTGGGTGGGAGAAGATTCCAGTCTGTGTTGCATATGACGTAGATGGAACTCGACATGAGGAACTTCCAGCATCGCAAACTGATTTCCATCATGCGAAACCAATTTATGAGTACTTGCCAGGATGGAAAGAAGATATTTCTAAAGCAAGAACTCTTAGTGATCTTCCAAAAAATGCGCAAGATTATGTTAAGTATTTGGAAGAAATCTCTGGCGCTCCAATGAGTGCAATCGGAGTTGGTCCTGGGCGCGATGAAACTATTGTTACTAGTTTTTTCAAGAAGGACTCAACTAAGTAATGAAAATCCTGTTGATTGGAAGCGGCGCACGAGAGCACGCATTAGCGCAATCTCTTGCAGCTGATCCAATTACTACAGAGTTGCATGTTTCACCAGGCAATCCTGGAATCGCAAAAATTGCAACATGTCATCCGCTCGATATCAATAACCCATTATCTGTAGCCACTCTTGCCAGAACACTTGAAGTTGATTTAGTAGTAATTGGTCCGGAAGGACCACTGGTAACTGGCGCAGCAGATGCCGTACGAGGAGTTGGCATTGCC
>BJFZ01000196.1 GCA_014190175.1 Actinomycetes bacterium
GAAGCGCCATCGGTGTCGTAGTAGCGAATTATTCGTCCATCAGACATTGTTTTATCAGTACGTGTAACTCCTGCTGATAATTTCTTACTCTGCGACATAGTGTGTTAACTCTACCTCACGACCTTGTTATTAATTCTTAATCTGATTGGCGCAACCGTCAACTGCGGGCTTAGGAGTAACGACAGGCTTAGGAGTCGTACTTGGAGTAGGAGTGCCTGTTGGCCCTTGGCCAACGGTGAAAACAACTGGCGCATCGCTGATTGCATGCGTTCCGGATATGTCGGTGTATTTAATTCTCCCGGGCCACGTACCTGCAGGAATTCCTTTAACGGTTAATATCCAATTGCCACTTGAAAGTCGAACCACCGATTGTTGCGGTGTGAGTAAAAGGTTTGCATCCTTGTTTGCAAAATAACGCACAGTACCCGTAACTACTGGCGTCCCTGTTGGACGTTTGACCATGACGCTAAAAATGACAGACTTATCCGATGTTGTTGCGGTGATTGATTCAACAAAAGTCTGGCTAGGCTCTTGCTTTGGCATTAAGTCTGAAACTTCAGGAACCCATGTGCCTTTTACCAACTCTAAGAAAGCACTGGGTGGACCACGAAATACATTGAGATCAACTCGAGTACTAGGAACACCATATTTCTTGCCTATTCCGCATGAGGAGTATTGCCAAAAAGTCCAAATCGTTTCGCAAGTTGATGTTGTCCACGAATGAACAAAACACCCACCGCTTTTTTGTCCGGGTTTTGCAAGTGGATCGGCTGGGTTAATTGCGTAATGTGCGACCCACAATGGATACTTCAGTAATTCTGTACTTCTGAGCATTGATCCTTCGAGAAATGTTGGATAAGAATAGAGAATGGGAAGGCGATGAGTTTTCTCTGCAACTGTGGCTAACCAAGTAGTTGCCCAAAGAGTAATTGCGCTACGAGTTGCACTTTTCGCGCAGGCCCCTCCGCTTGTAAGCCGGACACATTTATTTTCAAGATCAAGTGCGTAGGAAAGATCGCGCTCTGTATAGCCACCAAGACTTGCCAAACGCCATAAAACTTTTTGCGCTTGTGCTTTCGCATCAGCAACGATTACCGCTTTATCTATTGAATCCGGCAATGTTGCGTAATGATAAAACCCTGTATAGAGACCTGCAGCTTGTGCGGCGTTGTGATCCATGACAAGGTATTTGAGCGCTTGTGCATCAGATATGTCGCGAGTATCAGAAGCCTTAATCATGACAAAGCGAACACCAGCCGAATACGCTTTCACAAAATCTATCGGAGCATCATTGGGGTGTTGCCATCGACTGATATCTAGTCCGTGAATGTACCCACCAGGACCTGTTTGATCGATGATAGTTGCGGTATCAGCAATGCTAATTTCGGGAAGTTCTTTAACTGTGATTGTTCGAGCTTGAGAGTAAATGAACTTACTACCGACAAGTGCTTTTGCTCGATACCGAACTACGGTGTCAAGTGCAGTGGCAGAACCCTCTATCCGCCATGTTCCTGTTGCATTGGTCTTTGTAGTCAGCGCAGTACTTTGCCATTTTTTATCGATTTCAACTTGGATTGAAATCTTAATGCCGGACTTTTTTGGTTTAAGTGAGCCGTATAAAGAGATAATCGGCTCAGTTGTACTCGGTGTCTGCTGCACTGCCAATGAGATCGTGCTTGTTGCGCCAACTGCAGGGGATAGATTTACATGGACTATGAGAACGCCAATAATGGTTGCAGCAAGCGCCGTTCTCATGAGATAAAATTTCATTATTTTTCAACCACTCGCAATTCAAATCCTAGAATTTCTGTTATAGCTTTTTCTAAGGCTTTGACATGGTCAGTTCGCACCTGGCTGTATTCATGGGCTGAGGCAAACTTGCGACTATCTGA
>BJFZ01000197.1 GCA_014190175.1 Actinomycetes bacterium
AGGTTTAAGCCTGTTGCTGCATATCTTTAGCTTTTTGTCAAACCAAAAATTTTTTAGAGTGGAGAAATTGTGAGTTTTTTTAATTTGATTCATCCAGATGTAGCCTTAGATGCTCTTCCAACTATCTTCAAAGGCTTACTTCTTACACTTTCCATCTGTCTCATCTGCGGAGTTTTAAGCTTAACTCTTGGAATGCTCGTAGCCCTTGGTAGGCAATCTAAAAGTAGAATCCTTAGACTCTCACTAGGCGCGTATGTTCAAGTTTTCAGATCAACTCCTCTAATTCTTCAATTAATTTATATTTACTTCGCACTTCCATTTGCCGGGATTCATGTCCCGCCTTTGCCTGCCGGCATCTTGGGTTTAACTCTCCATTACACGGCATATTTATGCGAGGTTTATCGGGGAGCTATTGAGGCAGTCCCTAAGGGGCAAAGAGATGCCGCGAGAGCCATAGGTATGCGCAATCGGGTTGTGATGGCGAGAGTGATTATGCCTCAGGCGGTTCGGACAATTATCCCAGCCCTATGTAATTACATGGTCCAATTACTCAAAGATACATCACTACTCTCTGTTGTAACGGTTCAAGAAATGATGTTTAGAGGTCAGATTTTTGCAGCTGAGACTTATGACTATTTTACAGTTTATTCAATAGTTTTCTTAATCTATTTTGCAGTAGGTTTTCCTGGAATCAAATTGGTTGATTACTTGGAGAAGAGAATGAAAAAAGGATACGCATCCAGGAGTGTAATTAAAGACGAAAGCATAAAAGTCACCACCACTAAAGGAGGCAAATGATGATTGAGATTAAAAACCTCTACAAGAGTTTTGGTGGGGATGAAGTTCTCAAGGATATCTGCTTAACCGTTAAGAAAGGCCAAGTTTTAGGCATAATTGGCCCATCGGGTAGCGGAAAGTCAACTCTGTTGCGGTGCATCAATAATTTGGAATTGCCTACTAAAGGCACGATCCATATCAACGGAAAATTGGCGTACCAAGATGAATCAGGGAAAGTTTTTTCAGAAACAGAAATTTCTATTACGCGAACTAAGGTTGGAATGGTTTTTCAGCATTTCAATCTTTTTCCAC
Source organism: Actinomycetes bacterium (assembly GCA_014190175.1). The sequence goes on from BJFZ01000197.1 coordinate 1,090, forward strand.
ATATGACGGTTTTGGAAAATGTCTATGCTGGTCCAAAATTTGTATTGAGTCAAGATGAGAAAGAGTATCGAAGTGAAGCACTTGCAATTCTAGAATCTGTTGGCCTTGCAGAAAAACGAGATCAATATCCTGAGCAATTATCTGGTGGCCAACAACAGCGAGTTGGCATCGCTCGGGCTCTTGCCATGAAGCCCGATGTAATCTTGTTCGACGAAGTGACAAGCGCCCTTGATCCTGAATTGGTAGGAGAAGTTTTAGGCGTACTTCGAAAGCTCGCTGAAGCAGGAATGACAATGCTTATCGTGACCCACGAAATGGGCTTCGTTCGCCAAGTTGCAGATCGCGTAATCTTTATGGACGAAGGTAGAATTGTTGAAGAGAATAATCCAGCAGAGTTCTTCGACAATCCTCAAAACGAGCGGACAAAATCATTCTTGTCTTCGGTACTTTCACACACCGATTAAGGTATGTAGATCTAGGTTGACTTATAATAAGTTTTGAATGTACTTAAGAGCTAAATAGTCGGAGGTTCGTTGGTGAATAAGATAGTTCGAGTTGAGGCATTTCCGATGCAATACCCGGAGCCAAACAATGACAACAAGATCAGATATGTCACGCTGACCCGCATTGAAACCTCTGACGGAATCGTTGGCTGGGGAGAATGTATTTCGCAGTGGCCTGAAGCTGCACTGGCCGTAAAGACAATTATTGATGCAGGATTTGCAAAACTACTTATCGGAGAAGACGGAACTCAAGCTGGTCGGCTGTGGCAAAAAATGCGAAATCACGCATACT
>BJFZ01000198.1 GCA_014190175.1 Actinomycetes bacterium
CGGACAACATCAACTGCTTTCTTGGCGATTAATGATTCTGGGTAATAGATACCACCTTGTTCATCACCCATAGCAATTGGAATGTTAGTTCGCGAGCGTAAGTCAGCGACAACTTGAGCGTTACCTGGTGGAAAGATATCTTCAAACCATCCAAGATTCACATCATCTAGAAGGCTCAATAGCTCCAATGCTGAATCAACATCGTTAAATATCCATGCAGCATCGCACCCAATCCAGGCATCGGGTGCAGCTCTCCTTGCCGCTAAGAGTCGTTCTGCGGTGGCTTTATTGTTAATCCCAACAGGTGCTTTAAACCTCCTCCAGCCCCGTGCATATAATTCAGAGACCTGTTCGAAGACTTCACTTGCTCCCATTTTTGCTGGCGGATATCCAATAATTGCAGTAGCGGGCATTTTCGGGCGATCACCGTTTAAAAACTGAGAAATTGACTCATTCGCCTCTTTTGCTAATGCATCCCAAATTGCTAAATCGACTAGAGATAAAGCTCTTAAGCCTACGCCGGCGGAGTGTGAGGCCAAACTACGTCTCTGGGCGATATTGAAAGTTGATTCAACATCCTTGGCCTTTGTTCCTACGTAGATATTCCGTAATGTTTTTCGAATCTGCTCAGCGACGGCTCCGTCTCGCGAAAGTGTAAAGGCCCAGCCTTCGACTCCAGAATCTAAAGTGACACGTACTGTCACGTATTCTCGAGTGTTCATAATCCAGTCACCAAAGACAACAGGCGCTGGTAATTCACCTTGCACTGTGGCTACATTAATTTTGGTGATTACGGACGAGCTCACATGGTTAGAATAAGGCCCGAAGATGGCTTTGGTCAACCGATTGACTAAAGTACTCCTTGGGCTTATGGTAGCCCCAGTTCATTCGAGAATAGAGGGCCAGGGTCCAGATATGAGTCGTGAATTTGATGCACGCTCTGACCGGTATGGCCGTTATTTCGACGAGTTCGAAGTTGGGGATATCTATCGTCACTGGCCCGGAAAAACTATTACAGAATCGGAGCACCACCTTTTTTGCATGGTGACCATGGCTGGAAGCCCGATACATATAGATGATAACTTTGCAAAAAAGGAAATGCCGGGCGGAAAGAATTTGGTTTTGGGCACATATATTTATGCACTCATGACCGGAATGTCGGTAAGTGATATTTCAGGAAAAGCTATTGCGAGTCTTAGCGTAAAAAATCTTCAACATCTGCTCCCTGTTTTTCATGGAGATACTATTTATGCAAGTACAGAAATTTTGGCAATGAGAATTTCTCAATCAAAACCTGCGCAAGGAATTTTGACTGTAAAAACGATTGGAATTAATCAAAATAATGAAACTGTCTGCACATTCGAACGTTCAGTCATGTTGCCTTTGAAAAAGAGAGATTGATGGCTACTCAAAAGCGACAAGGACCACTCGTTGGCATGAAGGTTATTGATCTTGCGACTGTCGTAGCTGGACCTGGGGTAGCAAAATATTTCGCCGATTATGGTGCTGATGTTATAAAAATAGAACGACCTTCTGGCGACTCGACTAGAACTATGGGTTGGACGCAAGCAGGCGAATCTGATTCACTCTGGTGGAAACTTGTAAATCGTGGTAAACGGTCACTTATTCTTGACTTGAAAAATCTTGAGGATCTAGCAGTTCTTAGGCGACTCGTTAGTTCTGCGGATCTGCTGATTGAGAATATGAGGCCTGGAAAACTCGAACAACTAGGTTTGGATCCACAAGAACTGATTAAAGAAAATCCTAAACTTGTGGTTCTTCGAGTATCTGGTTTTGGACAAACGGGACCATATGCCCAAAAGCCTGGCTTTGCCACAATTGCAGAGGCATTATCTGGACTCTCTGGGCTCTTAGGTGAGCC
>BJFZ01000199.1 GCA_014190175.1 Actinomycetes bacterium
AACCAGATACCCGGGCCGAGAGTTCCAACGCGACCTCGCAATCTACCTTCGATGTGAAATATAATAATTTTCCTGACTGGGCAAGGAATGAGGTCCAAGCAGCGATCGATATCTGGTCGGCTAACTTCCAATCATCTGTACCAATTCATGTTGAGGCGACATGGGGGCGAGCAAGCTCGTATGGCATTCTTGGAAGCGCAAGTAGTGTCAATTTTTATTCTGGATTTGCCGGTGCGCCAGATCCATCACTCTGGTACACCTCTGCTTTAGCAAATGCCTTATCGGGTAAAGATTTGGATAAGACAAAACCTGAGATTATTATCCAAGTTAATTCAAGCGCCAAGTGGAATACCCGTGGAGATGGCTCGCCTACCAGCAATGAGTACGATTTAGAATCTGTTTTTCTCCATGAAATAGCGCATGGTCTTGGCTTTGCCTCAAACGATGAATACGTAGTGACTAGAGATACAACCGGTAAATTTATTGCAGTTGGAAATCTTGAACAGCCAACACCTTATGACGCATATGCCCAAACTTTTGACGGACGTCGACTCGTTGATATTCCAACGCCTTCAACTGAATTAGCGGCAGTCCTCACATCGTCTCTCTATTGGTCTGGCTCTTTAGCTATAAAGGTAAATGATGGAGTCAAGCCTAAGTTATACACCCCCTCACGTTACGAATCTGGCTCTTCAATTAGCCATTTAGATGAGGCTACCTTTTCAATGACTGGTCTCAACTCTGTAATGACTCCAAGTTTGGATCCAGGAGAGATTTTTCGAGAGCCCGGGCCGCTTCTCTTAGCGATGATGGAAGATATGCGCAATAAACCTCCTGCGGGACTAGCAATTACCCTGCCTGATTCACCCAGAAATGCGCAAGCACTCATTGCAGATTCAGCTGCGCTAATCACCTTTGATCCACCAATTAACCTGCGAACTGCGCAGATAACTGAGTATGTGGTAAAAAATTTAAAAACCGGAGTTGAAAAAAAGAGTAGTTCAAGCCCTGTTGTTATGCCGGGCCTCAAGAATGGATTAACTTATAGTTTTAGCATCATCGCAAGAAACTCTTTAGGGGATTCATCGCCAGCAATCACTGCGACAATGGCACCGCAGATGTCATGGAAAAGTACAGTTTTAGATCCGACTGCCGATGGAAAAAGTATTGTAAGTGCCCTATTTAATGGTCAACCTGCAATTGCCTATACCGACTCAAAGAGCGGAGATTTAAAGCTCGCCACTTTTGATGGCAAAGTGTGGAAGAAAACTACAATCGATGGGGCAAATGATGTGGGCGGGCGCACTAAAAATCCAATTACAGGTCCTATTTCTATGTGCGTTAATGGTTTGGGAGTAAAGCAAACACTACATATTTTCTACAGCGATACAATTAGTAAAGATTTACGTTATGCAAAATTTTATAATCAGAGTCTCTCCTTTGAAATTGTTGATGGGAATGGATTGACGATCAATGAGTATGCCGACCCAGTTAGAGTTCGCTCATCAAGTGATGTTAGTATTGCAAATGCATGTGTTGCGACCACCAATACCATTCAAGTCTTCTACCGAGATGAGAGCCAGGGAATCCTGCTTGGTGCAGTAAAGGCAAAGAAGGGCCCTTGGAGTTACGAACTCATTGATGGCGATAGGGCCAGCGACGGCCGAGCAACAGGTGACGTTGGCTTCCACCTTGCAGCACTCTTTGATGGATCACAAACTGTGGTCATGTATGACTCGGTAATTTCACTGAACCAAAAGGGTGATGTTACAGCTGGAGCAGTGCGCGTTGCATCCCGTGCGGGCGTAGATGCTGCGGGTTGGAGCTATCAAATATTAGATATTCCTAGTGATAACGCATCGATTTTTGGCTT
>BJFZ01000200.1 GCA_014190175.1 Actinomycetes bacterium
TGCTCGATCTTTTTGGCCAGGGCCAATGACTTTGATTTTAAAGAGAAGTGAATTAGCAGGTGATTTCATTACTGGCGGGCAAGATAGCGTTGGTGTGCGGGTACCTGATCACGTGGTGGCGCTGGCTTTATTAGAGGCCTTTGAAAGGGTCGGGGGGAAAGGTGTGGCAGCACCGAGTGCCAATCACTTTGGTCATGTCTCACCAACAACTGCCGCTGCAGTTATTGAAGAGCTCGGTGATTACTTATCAAAAGATGATTTGGTTTTAGATGGAGGGGCCTGTGATGTGGGGGTTGAATCAACAATCATTGATTGCACAGGCGCAGCACCTTCGGTGCTACGACCTGGCGCCATCAGTGTTGCAATGATTGAAGAGTGCACAGGGTTAATAACTACGGGCAGTGATAAAGAGATCCGTGTGAGTGGATCACTAGAAAATCACTATGCACCAGTTGCAAAAGTATTGCTGTGTGAAGTTCCAATTGCAGGACAAGGATTTATTGCATTAGAGGCTATTGAAACTCCAGAAGGAGTAGTTCGGCTTGCCTCCCCTAGTGATGATGAAGAGTTTGCCCGCATTCTCTACTCTGCTTTAAGGGATGCTGATGCCTGGGGGTTGGCTGAGGTGGTTGTCATACAGCCAATTGGTACTGGGATAGCTGTGGCGATCCGAGATCGGTTATCTCGCGCTGCCAATGGCCGATAAGCACCCTCTCTAATTCCGATACTATTGCCGCTCAGTGGGGCCTATAGCTCAGTAGGTAGAGCAACGGACTTTTAATCCGTGGGTCGACGGTTCGAGCCCGTCTGGGCCCACGCATTGATTGAATATGGAGGAGCTATGCCATCCACTAAACATGCTTTTTCTGTGGATGTCGAAGATTGGTATCAAGGGATTGAGTTACCCCTTGAAGCATGGGTTGGACAAGAAAATAGAATTGATATCGGATTAACTAAAATATTAAATCTTCTAGCTGAAAGAAACATTAAAGCCACCTTTTTCACACTCGGCGCGGTTGCCAAGAGTCATCCTAAGAGCATTCGCCTCATTGCAGAACAAGGGCATGAAATTGGCTCTCATACGATGAGTCATGAAAAGATTTACGACTTAAATCCAATAGAATTCTTAAGGCAAGAAAAAGAGTGTAAAAAAATCCTTGAGGATACTTCAGAATCAAAGGTAAATGGATTCCGCGCTCCTTATTTTTCAATCACAACTCAATCTTTATGGGCTTTGGATATTTTGGCGCAACTCGGATACACCTACGATTCCTCAATATCTCCAATGCAAACATGGCGGTATGGAATTGCTGGGACTAAGCCGGGCATATATCAGCTTAAGTCTGGCTTGTTAGAATTTACGCCATCGCTTGGAAATTTCTGTTCTCACTCTTATGGGGTTGGCGGTGCCTATTTGCGTATTTATCCATACAAACTAACTAAAGCTGCGCTGAAAAAATCTACTGTAAATGGTCTGCCTGGAATGTTTTATGTTCATCCATGGGAACTTGATCCTAAACACCCTAGGGTAAAAATAGGACTTAAACCATTTATTACGCACTACTCACGACTTGGATCAACAGTGCCCAAACTCAGGAAACTCCTTAGCGATTTCCAATTCACAACCGTGCAGCAAGCGATAGATTTTGAATCGGCGAAAGGACCTCTTGAGGTGCTCAATGTGGATGTAGATGCCAAAATCTAGAGTTTTACGTACAATGACTTGGCTAGCTCCAGGTGGTGGTGTTGATGAGCAAGTGAAGCTTTCAATATTAGGGTTAAGGGATGAGTTTGAATTTCACTTATTGACTGGGCGTGAGGTTCAAAACCAAGATTTTCAT
>BJFZ01000201.1 GCA_014190175.1 Actinomycetes bacterium
CTCTCCAACACGGGATCCTATCTTTTGGGAGATGCTCGCCAATCGTCAGCCGTTAGTCGATGGAGAATTCGTCTTACCTGATGCCCCTGGTTTTGGTTGGGAGCTCGACGAAGATTTTATTGCACAACACCGCGTCGATAAATAAACATTGTCGAAAGGGAGTCTGATGTTGAATTCTCGTAGGTCAGTTCTAGCGGTCCCAGCAAGTAACAGAAAGATGGTTGAGAAGGCACTCAATTTACAAGTGGACCAGGTTTTTCTTGACTTAGAGGATGCTGTAGCACCAGAGGCAAAGAATGAAGCGAGAGAATTAATTCAAAAGACATTCGATTGGCTTGCGGTAGAAAATAAAAGATTTACCGCAGGCGCCGTTAGTATTCGACTAAATGGATCTGAAACTTCTTGGCTTGGTGATGATCTAGCTCTTCTATCTGGTGGAGTAGGGAAGCATATTGATTCTATTATTTTGCCCAAGGTTGGAACTATTGAAGAGATAAAGTGGTTTTCAAATGAACTTTCCAAAGTGGAATTAGACTGTGGAATTAATGAAGGATCAATTTCAATAGATGTCCAAATTGAAACAGCGAAAGGGCTTGTAAATGTTGAATCGATTGCCCATGGCCCCAGAGTCAGTTCGATTGCTTTTGGGCCGGTAGATTTCATGGCAGACCTTGGAATGCCTCTAAGCGATGAATCAAGTCAAGCAGCAAGCAGTGAAACCTCAGACATGTTCAATTATCCCTTAATGAAGATTTTAGTCGCTGCAAGAGCGGCAGGGATAAAGGCTATTGATGGCCCCATTCTTGATGTGCATGATGTTGAGAAATTTAGGATTAGTGCAATCCGTGCTCAATCAATGGGTTTTGATGGCAAATGGGTGCTGCACCCATCGCAGATTGCTACTTGTAACGAGATATTTACACCAACTCAAGATGCTTTTGACTTTGCATGCATGCTTATTCAGGCGTATGAGTTCTACACGGGAACTTCTGGTGGGGCGAAAGGGGCCGTGATTTACCAGGGGGTTATGATAGATGAGGCTTCATGCAAGTTGGCTAAAGGAGTACAAGCCCGAGGGTTAAGTGGGGGATTGCTAGCGAGAAAGGTCTTTAACGGTTAAATGGCTATTGCGCTGAGTGTCCTTGCAAAATATCAGACTAAGACTCTCACTTCATCGCTCAATCGAGAACGATATGCCGTATAAATTTGTATATTCCTTCAGCGAAGGAAATAAAGATTTAAGGTAACTACTTGGCGGCAAAGGTGCCAACCTCGCCGAAATGATGCGAATCGGAATACCAGTTCCCCCTGGATTTACTATCACAACTGATGCATCAGGTCATCGCGTAGTTGAGATTAAAACCCCAGTTATTCCTGATTATGATCCAACTAAATCAATTGCAATGTTGTTGGTTGTAGGCCCAGGTGGCTCCACAACAGCTATTGGGTTATTTGGCGCTGGTGAAACGCTGACAGTTGGCTCACTGGGTCCAGACTCCACCTACACAGTCAAGGTCGTGATTAGAGATCTCGGCACAGGGCAAGAGACTGTTATTGCTGGTCAATCTATAAGTAAGGGAGTGAGTCCGTGAGCCAAAAATTATCTTCAACTTAAGAGTTAAAGGACACGGCATTTGTTAGCGGATTAATTCAAGGTGTGTCGATGTGGGATGGCGGTAGTTCGTTTCAGGCGTTGGTAGTTTTGCGAAAGATTGCCAAGTAGGCCGGGTGGATGGGCCAGATTTTGGTGAGTGCGGGTAAGAAGTGTGGAAGGTATGAGTCACGTAGGGTTTCACACCCTG
>BJFZ01000202.1 GCA_014190175.1 Actinomycetes bacterium
GACGAATTTTTGAAGTTTCACCATCTGTCATGAGTGTTTGCATGAGCCCCATGAAATTACTTCCTTTACCGTACCTGACAGGCTCTACATGCGTATGTTCGTCAGGATAGAACGATGAAGTTATTGCTGGACCTTTACTGAAGTTGATTTCCGTTGTCGGCATGGTTGCCCCCACCAACGATTCACTGTTTGTGCGCGAGAGATCACCCAAACGATCTGAAATTTTAGGAAGCTCGCCCAAATCTTTCATTCGGTGAAGCAACTTCTGTGTATTAAAAGTCCCTGCAGAAATAATTACTTGAGGGGCGGTAAATGTTAACTTCGAACCGTTCCATCCGTTTGTTTTCGAGGCGCTAACAACCCAGCCTCCGCCGGATTCTTGAACTATTCGATTTACTGTTGTTAATGGAAACACCTTTACACCAGCACGTTCTGCGAGTCCCAAATAATTTTTCGGCAGTGTGTTCTTAGCGTTATGTCGGCAACCTGTCATGCAACCGCCACATCCAACACAACCTTCGCGATCGGGACCGATTCCACCGAAATAAGGATCACTTACTTTTTCTGCAGGCTTATTTCCAAAGTGAATTCCTAGGGGAGCGAGAGTAAAGGTGTGACCTACCCCCATAGCTTGTGCTGCATCTTTCATTGCTTGATCACTTGGAGAAAAATATGGATATTGAGTTACACCTAACATGGCACGCGCTTGTACATAACATGGTTCTAATTCTTCTTTCCAGTTTGTAATTGCAGACCATTGTGGATCTTGAAAATATTCGTCCCCGGGTTGGTACAAAGTATTGGCATAAACAAGGGATCCACCACCAACCCCTGCTCCAGCCAGAATTAACACATCTGGAAGCACGTGAATTCTTTGAATACCTAAAAGCCCCAATTTCGGTACAAAAAGAAATTTATTTAGTCGCCAAGATGTTTTGGGAAAGTCTTCATCTTCAAAACGCTTGCCTGCCTCAAGAACTGCAACGCGATAACCCTTTTCAACAAGACGTAGGGCAGAGACTGAACCACCAAAACCAGAGCCAACGATGATTACGTCAAACTCATGATTCATAGCTTTAAATCTCGATTCCGCTCGAGTCTTCTTCTCGAATTGTCCATGTTGTTCCGTAGGGCTCGAGTAGATCTAAGAAAGGTTTTGCATCAAACTATTCAGGCCCATTTACTCCCGACGGTTGCCAAATACCTTTATGCATGAGCTCCATTGCAATAACGGGATTTACAGCTGTCTGCCAAACAACTGCTTGATCGCCATATTCCTTCATGGACCAAGCGTTATCAATGACGTTATACATATAGCAAGCGTATGGCTTCCCTTCTTTATTCAATCCTTTAACGAGAGTGCCTGCACAAGTTTTACCCCGCATGCGCTCACCCAATGTTGATGGATCTGGCAACGATGCAGTTAACAAATCTCGTGGCGAAACTGAGACTCCTTGCACGTCTACATGTTCTTTGCGGTCCATACCAAGCATATGAATTGTCTTTAAAGTAGTAATGAATTGCGCACCAAGCCCGTATTTAAAGTTGACTTTTTTTGCATCGACCTTTTGAGGAATGAGCACAACTTCTTCGTGTTCTACGTTGACACATTCAACTGAGCCGATTCCTTCAGGAAAATCAAAGACTTCAATCTCGCTAAATGGTTCTGTTGTAAACCACCCACGGCAATCTTCCCAAACTAAGGGGGGATTGAGACATCCTTCAATAGTGGTCCAAATCGAGAAGGAAGG
>BJFZ01000203.1 GCA_014190175.1 Actinomycetes bacterium
CGACTTAATTTCTCTCGCAAGTTTGTTTGCATCCTTGCGATAAACTTCTGCTCTTAAGTTGCGAGACGGCGAGATAAGCCGAAACTCAAAATCTTTAAAGTCATCAACACCTTTGCGATACGCCTCGTAATGGCCAACAGTGTTAGCAATCCGATCAGAGCTGTAAAGAAGCGACGAAAGTGCTATCGCCCTTTCGCGTGGATTGAAGTCATAGGAGTTTTCTTCAATGGTTTCTCGAATCATTCCAATCGCTTTGGCTGATTCTTCCGAGAAGTACTTGCCAGAAAAATGTTTAGAAAAATAATTATGTCTGATCGGTTTAGAAGCTCTAATCGACATATCGTTCCTAAATACTTCTAACTTGGTCTGAGAAAAAGTGCCCTTCCCAAAGAAACCTTTATATATGATTTCATTCGAGTACAGCAGGTCATTAAATGTCACAGACTCGAAATCAGACAATGCAGCAGCACCGACTACGCCAGTTCCCGCAAAAATGTCACAGAAAGAGCGTCTCGGAATGTGATCGGGAATTGATTCCGTAATTGCCTCGAGGAGCAAGGACTTGCCCCCGATGTAGCGGCGATTGCCAATATTGAAAGGGGCTACCTTCATATTGGTTGCGGGTACATCAATAAACGACACTTTTATCCATTCGATAGCTATTTACGCGTGCTAAGAATGTCAGATACAACTGACATTTATAAGGATTTTTGGTCAAACTTGCTGAAATATCTGCCTGATCTAAGTATTTTCGAAAGATGACCACGCCTCCCTGTGTTGGTAGACCAGCATTTCAGCAATTTCGAAGGTATCTAGCGCCTTCGAAAATGGGATTACTTTGTACTTAGATGCTGGGCCAACTTGGTTCAGCAATACATCTTCCATAGAAGTCATTGATTTTTCAATAGATAGCGATGAATCACTAAACATTTCATGTGTTGCACCACCAGTTAAGAACATTTGAATTCCTTTTCCACGAATTCGTTCAAGTAATTCGGACTCTTCAAAAGGAAAAAGTGTTCTTACGTAAAAGTTTTTGGAGATTTCACCTGGCTTGTAATCATTAACATACGGTCCGATTACATCAAATTCATAAGTTGGATTGCAAAGAGCAAAAGCTAGTCCTTTGCGTGGAAAAGAAGATCGAACTTCGATGGATTTGTTATCGTCTGTGACTAAATCAATTTGTTCGTAAGTGTGAGTGAAATTTGTTGATGAAAGAGTTTCTTTTTTCGTTAGGCCATTTACCGCAAGGCGCCAAGCACTTTCTGACAGCAAGCCCGCGAGCGCATTTCTAATTAGCCTATCTTTGGATCTCACAAAGCTGGCATCGTTGGCGGAATTTTTAGTAACTTGACTAGCCAGGGTCTCGGCTTGAGTAAGCATGCCTTTTAGAAGATATTCATCCTGAGGATTAGTTGCGGGTAGAACTTCGACTTGTATGTATCGAAATCTTGACACTCTGTTTGTATTGGGGTAGTGATCTGAACAATTGAGGACGCCCGGGATGAACCTCATTACTCCCCCTCGGAAATGGATCTCAAGCAGTCGCTAACGAAATGTCAGTCTGGCCGTGTAGCATTTTCCTCGGTTAAGAACCAAGCGACAAGCCCTTTAGCTTGCTTAGTGCCAACCTGCTCTCCAACCGCACGGTGGCCCTAAAGGAGAACCAGCTGACGCTGAAAAACAGCGCTAGAAGGGTGGAGGAATGTGCGACCAATACGGA
>BJFZ01000204.1 GCA_014190175.1 Actinomycetes bacterium
TTCGAATCATGGCACTTTCTGAAGATAAGAACTTGGCTTTGCTGAGTAATCCAGCACGCATTTCTTCACTTCTTTTCCATACATCTGTTCCACAACCCAATGGCGCACCTTCAAATGTTCCAGTCAGCATGGGCCCACCAGAAATAAGAACTGAAGGTAAATCAACTGATGCTGCTCCCATTAAGAGCGCTGGAATTGTTTTGTCGCAACCTCCTAAGAGAACCACTCCGTCAATTGGATTTGCTCTCAATAACTCCTCTGTTGCCATGGCAACCATATTGCGCCAGAGCATTGATGTCGGGCGCACAAGTGTTTCGCCAATAGAAATCATGGGTAGATGAAGTGGAACGCCGCCGGCCTCCCACACACCATTTTTCACACTTTGTGCAACTTCAGTTAAGTGAGAGTTACATGGCGCAAAATCAGAGGCCGTGTTGACTAGCGCAATCTGTGGTCGACCATCGAATGCTGAGTCAGGATTTCCACGGCGCATCCACGCGCGATGTATATATGAATCGCGATCTTCTCCGCCGTACCAGCTCGAACTTCTCATGGAATGAGCCTACTCGGCGAGTATCTTGGTTTTGCGAGGGGTAGCAAATGATTTGCTGACTTCGGTAAGTTCATCCGAGACTTGCTTCTTAATGTTCTCTTCACTCTTAAGCAGGGTGGTCAGGGCCGAAATGACGGCCTTGAGCTCTTTTTGCTCAGATTCAAGTTCTAGTTTGGACATCTTGGTAAGGCGACGAAGTGGCATATCTAGAATGTATGTTGCCTGCTCATCGTTGAGTTTGAAACCCTTGATGAGGGCAGCTTTGGCCTCTGTTGCATCATCGCTTCCTCGGATAATTTTAATTACCTTATCAATATCGATAATAGCTTTTAATAAACCATCGACTAGCGTCAACCGCGCGGTTGCTTTTGCCTTTCTAAACTCGCTGCGACGGCGTACTACCTCAATGCGGTGGCCAATAAAAACTTGCAGCAGTTCTTTAAGGCCCAGTGTTTGCGGCTTGCCCTTTACGAGGGCAACTGCATTAATTGCAAATGCATCTTCTAGGGGAGTGAGTTTGAAGAGTTGCTCCAGTACTTGTTCTGGCTCAAAACCATTTTTAAGTTCGATAACGACGTTTGTACCTGTCCTACCATCGGTGAGATCAATAATGTCTGAAATTCCGGAAATTTTCTTAGCTTTAGCAAGTTCGGCAATGCGTTCCACCACTTTTTCAGGCCCAATGGTGAAAGGCAATTCCTTGATCACAAGACCCATTTTTCTTGAGGAAATCTTGCTGATCTCAACTGTTGCTCGTACTTTAAAACTTCCTTTGCCTATGGCATAGGCCTCGCGTACGCCTTCACTTCCTACAAGTACGCCCCCTGTTGGAAAATCTGGTCCTGGAACAAATTTCATTAAAGCCTTTAAGGTTGCGCTTGGATTCTCAATGAGATGTTTGGTTGCTGCAATTACTTCGCCAAGATTATGAGGCGCCATATTTGTTGCCATACCAACAGCAATTCCAGATCCACCGTTTACCAATAAGTTTGGATAGGCAGCAGGAAGTACAAGGGGCTCAAGAATTTGACCGTCATAGTTAGAACCAAAATCAACGGTGTCTTCATCGGCTTCGGCAACCATCGCCATTGCAGGTAGCGCGAGCCGAGCTTCGGTGTAGCGCATTGCAGCAGGGCCGGCATCGAGTGAACCAAAG
>BJFZ01000205.1 GCA_014190175.1 Actinomycetes bacterium
GCGGTTAAGGAAGAGGAAGATAAGGGTGGCTAAAAAGAGGGTTTCTATCATGGCTTTAAACTACTGCGGGTGACTGACAAAGCGGCATCCACGCTCAGTATCCAACAACAATAACCAGATGGGTGGGACCGTTAACTCTTAAAGACCTAGATGACCTGGGTTGAGTATTCCTTCAGGATCCATCACATTTTTTAGTCTTCTCAATATTTCATGCTGCTTTCCTAAGCTTTTTGCAATGAAATCTTGTCGCGCCAGACCCGCACCATGATGGTGGGAGATTTCGCCCCCCATTTCCGTGACTACCGTCATGGCCGTATCCCAGTGTTTTCTCAAACGAATTACAGCTTCTTCATCTGTGTCAGTCTTACCAAAAAGAATTATGTAAAGTGATGTGCCATTTGTGTAAACATGAGAAAAGTGACCTAAGACCGTATCTGACAGTGGTGTGAGTTCTTTGACTAAGCGCGAATAGAGAGCTTCTATTTCTGACCAATTATGAGCAACCTCTATTGTTTCAGCATAGCCTCCCTTTGATGCAAGAATATTTTCTACTGCAGAAAAATCAAATCTGCGTTTGTACCAGTTTTCCACTGGAACAGAACCGAGTGTTACTCCACCTGCGGCCTCAACGATTTTGGAAGATTCCAGATGTTCTGCTTTTGAAATGCTCGTTAATCCCTCATGAGTTAAAAATAAGACACACTTATTGACTTCAAGATCAGGGACTGCAAATTGCGCTTCGGCTTCGTCATAAAACCTTACTAGTGAAGGACGGATGCCAGATTGCATTATTTCCCTCATCGCTACGATTCCTGAATTAACGCTTGGCATCGACCAGGCTTCACTCATTTGAATCTCTGATTTTCTATAAACTTTCATAGTGATATCTGTTATCACAGCAAACATTCCTTCAGTGCCCAAGAATAATTCTTTCAAATTAGGCCCCACCGCGGCTCTGGGCTTTTGTCCGACTTGGATCTCGGTGGAATCACTAAGGATTAGGGAGAAACCGACTGCGGCATCTTCAATTCCGCCAAATTTGGTTGATAGTTGCCCGGTTGCCCTGGTTGCTACCCATCCCCCAATAGTGGATCGAGATAATGATTGTGGGTAAAAGTTTAAGGTAAGTGATTTCTTGTTAAGCCACTCTTCAAGATCAGAGCCTCTCATCCCAGCCGAAGCGCTTACGGTCATATCCAAATTGCTTAAAATAGGTTCAGAAACTATTTGCGATAAATCCAGCACCATTCCACCTTGGGTTGCTAGTGATTGCCCAGTTACCGAAGAACCTAACCCTCGAGCCATTACCGGCACTTGATTATCTTTAGCTACTTTTAAAATACCTACAATCTCTTTTTTCGACCTAGGTGTTACGACAACATCGGGTCTGAAATGATGTATTTCCAATTTTTTCTCTAGCACAGAGACGGGCCAAGCATCGTGACTATATTGATCTAGAATTTCTGCCTGAGTTACGACATTTTGCGGTTGCACCACTTTTTGAAGTGCCTGGACAATATCTGCAACCACATATTCGTTTCTTTTTGCGGATTTATCTGTCATCATAATCCTGAATTGCGTTTTGAATCAATTAATTGCTGGATTGCATTAAGTGATACATAATCTTTTACTAATACTTCTGAAGGATTATTCAAAACTTGTGAATGCTCAACTCCTGGATCTCCAAGACTCGTAACTACAAGA
>BJFZ01000206.1 GCA_014190175.1 Actinomycetes bacterium
GAGATCTAGAACTTGAGCCTCTAATTCAATATCTCTAAAAGCATGTCCAGTTTTTGCATCACCTTGCAATGGAAGTGAATCTAAATATTTTGTACTTGCTAATTTTGCAGTTTTTACAGTGTGCTCAGCACTTGTTCCACCAATAACAATAGCTAAATGGTACGGAGGACAAGCAGAGGTTCCGAGAGAAACCAATTTATCTTCTAGCCAACTCATAAATGATGTCGGATTAAGAATTGCTTTAGTTTCTTGGTACAAAAATGTTTTGTTAGCACTTCCTCCACCTTTTGCAATGAAAAGGAGTTGGTACTCATCAGGGTGCAATGTATCTGCGCCAATTTCAATCTGGGCAGGTAAATTTGAACCAGTATTTTTTTCTTCCCAAACTGTTACAGGCGCCATTTGTGAATAACGCAAATTTAATTTTGTATATGCATTGAATACTCCGCGAGAGATTGAAATCTCATCCCGTTCAGTTGTTAAAACCTGTTGACCTTTCTTTCCCATGACCAGCGCAGTTCCAGTGTCTTGGCACATTGGCAAAATTCCGCCGGCAGAGATATTTGCATTTTTTAACAAGTCCAAAGCAACAAATCGATCATTAGCGGATGCATCTTTATCGTCGATAATATTTCTAAGTTGTTGCAAGTGAGCAGGACGTAAATAGTGATTAATGTCGTGGATCGCTTCTTCAGTAAGTTTTGTGATCGCCTCTGGTGTAACCGTAATAAAGGTACGGCCTGCAGCTGCTACAACTTCAACGCCTTCTTTCCCAAGAAAGCGATATTCACTTTCATCTGGCCCAATCGGTAGCAGGTCTGAGTAATGAAATTCTGGAGCCATGTGTATAAGAATACGCTCTTTTTAGCGGCCTTACCTGCTGCTAATTACTCGCCTCATCTAATCTTTTCTTGGCGGTTTCGAGCCAGGTGTTACAGATTTTTGCTAATTGTTCGCCACGTTCCCACAAAGCAAGTGATTCCTCGAGTGAGGTACCGCCGGCTTCAAGTTCGGCAACTACCTTCGCAAGTTCATCTCGAGCAGCCTCATAATTTAATTCTTTAGTAACTTTCTTCTCAGCCATTACTTCCCTTTCTTATTCGTTTGGTTCTCACTTGCAGATTTACTTTGATCTTGCTTAGTTATTTGTGCACCAATTTCACCTTTTGCTAAACGAAGCTGTACTAATTCGCCAATCTTCACATCATTTGGGCTGCGTACTAAATCGCCATTGCCCTTTTGAATAACTGCATAACCTCGATCAAGAGTGGATTGTGGAGATAGGGAACGAACTCGCGCTCGTACCTCTTTGATTTCAGTTTGGGCCTCTTGCAAAATTGCCTTAAAAGATTTTCGAGAGCGATTTAATAATTGAATAGTAACTTCGGCTCTCGAGCTGATTAACACTTGCGGATCTTTTAAAACTGGCCGCGAAGAAAGCGCAGAAATTTTCTGAATCTCTAAATCAATTATCGAATTAATTCGCTTGTTCAATCTTTGGGTTAGCAAATGAGTACGTTCAACCTCTTCATCAATACTAGGTACAACTTTTTTAGCGGCATCAGTAGGAGTTGATGCTCGGAAATCAGCAACCAGGTCCAATAATGGGCAATCTTGTTCATGCCCGATCGCACTAACAATTGGAGTCTTAATAGTTGCAACTAATCTGATTAATGATTCATCTGAAAAAGGC
>BJFZ01000207.1 GCA_014190175.1 Actinomycetes bacterium
GCAAGAAATAGGGCAATGATGATAAGAGCAAAAGTTTGACTAGCTGCTGCAAGTGAGCGCATAACGATCAGTGCAAGCAAGCCACCAGCGGTGGCAAAGAATCCAAAGTAGAA
The DNA here is from genome assembly GCA_014190175.1 of Actinomycetes bacterium. Next base: position 114 of record BJFZ01000207.1, read on the forward strand.
AGGGTTAGATCGGTTTACCGGTTCGCCCAGGGGTCCAAAATCAGCAGTGGGAATTTCCTTTTTCGTTCGAACTTTCTTGAGCCGATCTCTAATTGCCATATTCATAGTGTAAACGGTTGTGCCGAACAGATTTTAGAAAAAGCATGGGTTTCTTTATGAGATTTGTCAATGCGATGTCAAATTATCACCTCATTCAGGGCATGATAGGGCAGTGACATTGCCCGCTAACTTCGGTAGAGCATTTGATTTGAGCTCACTTGGAAAACCTCCCGCACCTATACCCAACGTGGCATTTGGTAGCGAAGTCAACGCAGGTAACTTAAAAACTGATTTCTTAGAGCAATCTAAAACTAAGCCTGTAATTTTGTTGTGCTGGTCGGCGCGCAGTCCAGAATCTCTTGCAGTACTAGAGATTATGGGAGCACTAGAAACTGCCGATCAAGGGCGCTGGATTCTAGGATCCGTTAACGCGGATGTAGAAACACAAGTTGCTCAAGCACTTCAAGCACGTGCGGTGCCATATGCCGTTGCCATGATTGCAGAACAGATTGTTCCTCTATTCGAGCAGGCCTACCCAGCAGAACAAATTCGCATGGTCATCGACAAAGTTCTTTCACTCGCTGGCGAACAAGGTGTTGGGGAAGTTGTTCCAGAAATGATTGAACCTGAAGAGGATGAAGCGTTAACTGCGATCGAATCTGGTGATTTCGTTACGGCTGAAGCTGCATATAAAAAGTTGTTAGCACGGTTGCCACAACATCCTTTTGCAAAACTTGGTTTAGCGCAAACTCAACTCATGATTCGGACAGTAGGACTTAATTTTGCCGATGTTTTGGCCCTCGCAGGATCGGAACCAAATAACTTAACGATTCAGATCCAATGTGCTGATTTGGAAATTGCCCAAGGGGATGTGGATAACGCCTTTAATCGATTATTACGTTGCGTTCGAACACTTGAAGGTCCAGAGCAGGCTAAAGCTAAAAGCCAACTATTAGAACTCTTTGCCCTTGTAGATCCAGCAGATCCACGATTAGTTAAAGCCCGAAGTGCGCTGGCTAGCGCTCTCTTTTAATGGGTACTCTTGAGCGCAAAGTATTGGCAGCGTTATTTTTCTTATTTGGCGTCGAAATTATTGCTTGGGTTCCACGTTTTCCTGAAGTTAAAGACAACCTTGGTTTGAGCAAGGGTCAATTCGGAACCTTGCTGAGTGCAAGTGTTATTGGCTCAGTTATTGGCTTGCTCACCGTTGGTCATATAGTTCATCGTTTTGGAACTCAAAAAATCTTGGTACATAGTTCAACAGCTTTCCTTATCGCCCTTATCGCGATCGTTCATGTAAGTAATTCATGGCATTTCCTCCTATGTAATATCGTTTACGGCGGATCTATTTCGGCCTTTCATATTGCAATCAACGGACAAGCCTTTCATGAACAAGAAAAAACCAAATCCAACCTCATTCCGCGGCTTCATGGGTTTTGGGCCTTTGGAGCCCTTGCTACAGCAATAGTCTCGGGATTCCTCGTAGGTAAAGTCTCTCTAACTGCAC
>BJFZ01000208.1 GCA_014190175.1 Actinomycetes bacterium
CCATCAACAACTTTTCCTTCTGATGCTACAAATTGATATGTTCCATCTTTGCGTTGAGTTACGCCAAAAACAGTAGCTGGGCCATGTTTAACATCAAACTCAACTGAGATTCCGGAGCCACGTTTGCCGTGAAAAAGATCGAGTCCACGCAGTATTGGTTTTTCATTACTGATTGAAAGGTGAGCAGGTCCATCATGACCCATCTCGACGACACCGGAATTGAAATTCAACGCTTGGAATTCAGTAAATGATCCACCTGCACCCATGCGATCTAGCATCAGCATTCCAATAGAAGTGCGTAGTTCATATTCGCCAACTGCAGGAATTCCAGCGCCGGTGAGTAGTGAACAACCGAGAATCATGCCAGCGGCAAGGCGTTCATGGATCTCACCATCTAAACCACGGTGAAAGTAAGCCAGTGAGTTGATATCAAAATCATTTACTAGCTGACGAAGTCCTACGGCAACTTTTCCAGCCCATCTAAAATCTTCTTCAATAACTGATTTATCTATTTCAAAAATAGATCTGGCTTCATCAAGTACGCCATCAACTTCTTTCTCACTTACTTTTTCGACCCGTACGCGAAGGTCATCATATTCCAGAACTTCCATATGTCCGCCAAAATGGGTGCTGACCATTGTCATATCCGTTGAGACATCTAACATTCCAGGATAGAGATGCCCCATGATTCCATGTCGTGAGTTACGTAAAATTGCGCGAATGCCAGCTGCTTGAATCCAACTATCAATTTTTTTCCAAGCGCGCTCCTCATGTAAATATCCCGAGACACTTCTAAATGGAACTCCAGCGCGTTCAAAAGCGTTTGCCATTTCAGGAAGTGGACAAGCACCCGCATAAGATAACCAATCAGCCGTATCAAAATTTGCGTGATCCATCTGCTCGGTTGGTTGCATATTTAGCACTAGTAATGGCGCATTTGACCGTTGTGCAATTGGAATAATCATTGAAGCGGTCATATAAGTAGTTAAAAAAGTCACAATTAAATCACACCCAGCCGCGCGTAATTTCTCTGCAGCAGCAGCTCCTTCTTGGGCATCTGAAATAAAGCCAACATCCACTAACTCAACATCTAATTTCGCGATTCGATCAGAAACAAACTTTGCTGAAGCTTGCAATTGTGGAAGCAATCCTGGGAATTGCGGCCAATATGTGCCAAGGCCTCCGGCAACTAAACCAACTTTGATTGATTTGCGCGGACGCGGGGCTGGGACAGTGCGAGCGTTCTCATTGAAAGTCATAACTTCTCCTACAAGTTAGGTGAATCTCTGGCCAGATGAATCGATTCAGTACATTGACCTTAAAAGGGGTGGAGAGGGCTTGTCAAGAGAGGGCGAGAATTTAACACCGGGCAGTAAGAATGAGCAGAGTAGGGTTGAATACGCACATGCCCGAAGAAGCTGCTACAAAATTTGCGCAAATAAACCGCAGTCTTTACCCATTTATTGTGGCGATATTTTGTGGTCTGTTGCTTCTTTCCAATGTGGGCGCAGTAAAACTCATTGAGTTTGGACCAATTATCACTGATGGCGGTGCATTTCTATTTCCGTTGGTTTATATAACTGGAGATGTGCTCAGTGAGGTTTATGGTTTGAAAGCTGCCCGTAAATGTATCTACCTAGGCTTTGCATTTG
>BJFZ01000209.1 GCA_014190175.1 Actinomycetes bacterium
TCAACTGTAAAATTACCCTTCCCATAGTTACAGGTCCAGCAACTCGTGACAAGATTGCTTTCATCTGTTCTGCCACCCAAGCTCCATGGCAAAACATGGTCCAGGGTAGCCACAAACATTAAGTAAAACCCACTTCGTGTCAGGTTTGTGCGCCCTAGGGGTAGGCCTGCACTTCCGATAAGTAAATTTGCTTTCTTAAAAACTTTTTTGGGTACTACATCGTCTGCACAATACCTGCATTTGTAGCTATCGCGAGCAAACAATTTGCTTTCAAGTTTAGAAAAAGTCTTTACAGAATCTAGCGGCAATGTTGGTTCTGGACTTGTCACTTTGAAATAATCAGAACGCCACTTTGCAATATTCTGAGCATGTACGTGGTACCAAGTTCTCATCTCTAAATCTCTAGAGTTTTTAAGTATTAAACGCGCTAAATCTACATTTCCTGCAGACGCATGGTTAATCGCATCTACCAGTACTTCAAATGAATCTATAATCCATTTTGGCTTCTTGAGAGGGGCGTCCGTACTCCAAGACGATGGATCTTTCCCAAGCTCTGAACAGAATCCTGTAGCTCCTTGTATACACATAATCTAAGGCTACTTGTTCAGGAGCTATTTACATCTTTCATAATCTCAATCGCATTGTGTAGTGGGGTTAACAATGCAGCACTCACTTTTCTCTCCTGCAAAACTGCAAAAACTGACTCGTAATACCAAATGATGTCTTCACGATTCGCGTTAAAGCGCTCCCAAAGCACTGGTCCCTGGTTCTGCAAGTCAGTAGCAATCGAGCGAGCGTTATGTGCCTTATCGGCGGCAGTTACGGTGAGAGTATCCAAATCTGCGTCATGGAGATGATTTATATGAACTTCTTTTCTTTCTTTCCAAGGAGCCTTCTCTTCTGAATCCTCGACTAGGGAGTCGCTACAACCTCTAACAATCCTCTCGACCCGAGGCCCAAACTTCTCTGCAATCTCTTTTAGTTTTGGTTCTCCACCACAGTCTTCGGGCACGTCATGCAACAGCGCCGCAATGGCAAGGTCCTCATCGCCTCCAGCCTCAAGAACTAAGGAAGCAACCCCGAACGGATGGCAGATGTAAGTGATGGTTGTGCTCTTTCTACTCTGATCCTTATGCTGTTCAGTGGCATAAGCCATCGCTGATTGAAATCTTTCAGTTAAATAGATTGCAGGTTTTTTCATTTTAGTCATCCCAACTTGTCTCGTTCCAAACCCATACATCGGTTTGAAATTTTTGAATTTTGCCGTGAATGTCCCGCCACTCTTCTGGTGAAAATTTGGCTGCAAGTAGTCGTAGTTCCTTACTATTTTCAATCTTCATTGACTCCAAGAATGTTGCGATTTTCTTTCCTTTTATCGTGTGTGAACATTCAGTCCCTGTCCCACCCGTAGGGCTTCCAAGAAGATAGCAATCAATTTTGATCATGTTGAAATCCGCAGTCAGCGAATAAGAGTCAAAAGTACCGTCTTGAAAGTGAATAGGTTTACTCACCTGAGCTCAGCCCCAACTCATCCATATGCTCTCTCATTCTTACTCGGGTCTCAATAAGACTCCAAGGATGGCGGAATGATTCAATTTCAATTTTCCACCCACATTCGCAGA
>BJFZ01000210.1 GCA_014190175.1 Actinomycetes bacterium
TACCCGTGGTCCCACATGGCAATGACCTGCACAACCTTCACTTGGTCTTCTCGCAAGTCAATACGCCATTTACTGAATATTTCCCAAATGTTTGGGATGGCGGAAACACCCATTTCTGGGATCTATATGAAGGAAATCCTGTCGTAAAGAACGGAAAGATTTCCATGAGTGACAAGCCCGGACTTGGTTACACCTTGAATCACGATGTTGTAGAAAAACTATATATAAAACGAGTCGGAAAGTAGGAAAATAACCATGGATATGAAAGCAGATGTTGCTAAGGCCGCAATCACAAGAACTATGTGGCGCAAGAAGTTAGATCCGACAAAAGTTGATGAATATATCAATCGACACGAGAATATTTGGCCAGAATTGTTTGCAGCGATAAAAGAACAAGGAGTCAGGAATTACTCTATTTTTATCGATGGTGACGAGTGTATTGGCTATCTAGAGCACGACAACATAGCCGAACACGCGAGAGCCAATGCAGTCCCTACGCAGCTATCTATTGATTGGGAAAATTCAATGCGTCCTCTTTCGGCGGATAAGATCTCAGAAGATCAAGGCATGCGCCGAAATCTCAAACTAGTTTTCTACGTCGAGTAATTTGCGCTATGAGTAGTCCTTATCTAGACGGCGTTATACCGATCGCAGTTATGCCTTTTGATGAGAATGACCAGGTAGATTTGAAGGCGCTAAAAAGCGAGATCGACTTCCTGGTATCAATCGGAATCAAATGGGTTGGATTTGGATTTGGAAGTGAGGTTTACACCCTTGCAGAAAGCGAGTTAATCAAAGCCCTCACTTACTCAGGTGAGGTGGCCAAGGGAAAGATTGGCATTATCGGTAACGTCGAACTCAACAGCGCCAAAGGTGCGATTGAGAGGGTAAATAGCATTAAAGCTACCGGCGCAACGATGGTGATGATGAGACCGGGTGGAATGATGGCTGCAGCACCTAGTGCGGATGTCGCTGCAGCATTTCGGGAAGTTGGGTTGGCTTGCGGATTTCCCATTGTAATTCAGGATGCCCCACAAAATACTGGGGTAAATCTTTCACCACAGGTCTTGGCAGATCTACTGGAAAATGCCGAAAATATAGATTCCTTGAAAATCGAACCACTCTCACCGGCAACAAAAATTTCAGAGGTAATAAAAAACTTAAAGGATAAAAACCTCTCGGTCATTGGCGGACTTGGCGCGATGGAGTTAATTCACGAAATTAAGCGAGGAAGTAAAGGCACAATGCCTGGACCTGCTTTCCCTGAAGTTTTCCGTGAGATTCAAAACCTCATGAGCGCTGGGGATGAAGCAAGCGCCCGTAAATTATTTAATCGTATCCTGCCTCTTCTAGTTCTGAGTAATCGAGATATGAGCACATTTTTATTCATGCAGAAATATCTACTTAAAAGGCGCGGTGTTTTAAGCAGATCGAATCTCAGATCCCCACATAGTGCACTTGATCCTCAATTACCTCTGGAGATTGAGGAAATGTTAGTAGCAATTAATTATGACAAAATTCTCAAGGAATGTTCATAAGTTTATGAAGAGGAAAGCAAGAGTTGGAGTTGTTGGAGCTGGTTGGTGGAGCGGGCGCGTCCATTTACCAG
>BJFZ01000211.1 GCA_014190175.1 Actinomycetes bacterium
AAAATCATCTGCTGGGGAGCAGAGGGAGCTGTCGGCGGCACGTTACCTGGAAACTGAGTGGGTGCGATTTGCGTATTCCTTTTATCCCACCATTTTTTCCCAATCCATACCATGTAAACAAGCGCCACAAATGGGCCTAGCCCCGTGAACCAGAGCAGTACAAGCCCAATCAGTGTCGCAATCAGTTGAGTAGAACGCGACCAGCCGTTGTAACTACTTCTAAAGTCTCTAAACCACTTCATCTGCTATCCATCTTTCTTTTCATCATCATTGTCTAGAACACGAAAACTATCACCTGCTGCGGGAATAGACAATTGTGCCTCAGATCCTCTCGTAGTTGAAACTACGGAGCTAGTGATGCTTCGCATTACCTCATGCAACGCATTTGCTGTCGAGGTTCCCCGATCAGCCATAAACGTAAATCGAGTTGTCAACCTCTTAAGAGTTGCCTCATCTGCATCAGCAACTCCGAAGCAAATGATATTTGGCGCATATTTATTGATTGATTTATCGACCCACTGGTCTCGTGCTTTCTTCCAAGCATCGCCGGGTCTACCATCTGTTATGAAATAAGCGCACGGCCGAAGAACTGAATAACCTTCTCTTTTTAATGCATCGACATCTGATTCAATGGTGGTGCTGGCTAATTGAAACGCGGTTGCAAAGTTAGTTTGTCCGCCAGCTTGCAGTACCGGCATTTTTAGCACGTTGTCCAACTTCGAAAGTGGCAGTTCTATGCGCGCCTCAGTAGAAAATGAAATGACTCCCAAACGTGCCTTTTCAGAAACTACAGGATCAGAAATAATTTCTTTATGGATAAAAGGCAGCCCTGAGTTAACAGAATTTATCCGCTCACCATTCATAGATTTCGAAACATCACAAATGATATAAAAAGGAAATACTTGAATTCCGCCACTCATACTTTGTGCAAATGTATCAGTGCTGGCGACTAGTATCTGATTTATGGGTTGGCGATTTAGACGGTCGATAGGCATTGGACCATTGCGGTGGAACCTGAGCAAGAGCGGCATCGGCTATTCCTGGGGTGTTCCCGGAATTCGAGTTAGCACCACTCCGAACGGACGCCGTTACCTATGGCTCTCTCTTCCTGGAACCGGTTTAGCGTGGAGCAAAGAGATTGGTCGGACTCCAACCAAGCCGACATCTTCTCCCCTTCAACGCCAACCTGCTCGAACCAAAGTCCGTGCAGCCATAAAGGAACAGCGGCAACAGCCTGAGAATACTGAACGTCCGACTATTGATCTGTCAGACTTAAGCGACTAATCACTTTCATTTCTAACAGGCGCGAGCCGCTTCTACGAAATAGAGCTGAACAGAGAAAGACCCCCTTGGATTGGTTTGATTTTGCAGGGCTTCAAGCGCCGTATCTGGGTTGAAATACTTATTTTTTTTCATCACCGAGTTAAAAAAGACTCGCGCACGTGCGCTCCCCTCTGTACTCGAAGGATTAGTGGTCCATCCCTTAACCAGTGCAACAACTACTCGCGGCACTTCAACCTCCGGGGCATTATCGGTCAGCCATTTTTTAATATCTTTGCTTAAGGACTTGCGAGCAGATATCTCTGTGT
>BJFZ01000212.1 GCA_014190175.1 Actinomycetes bacterium
AGTCACTTCTTTATTAGCAATATAATCATTTAACTTTGTATAAAGTCCTCCTCCAATAACACCTGAAACAGTGAAACCTAGGTTGTCAATGATGTCATATTCGGATGTTGGTGCATGCAGAACAGATTGAATTTTCTCAAGTTCTGCTCCTAATGCTAGCGCTGTAACTTCTACTGTGATTCCATGAGTTTTTTTAATATATGAAATCTTGTCTTTGATTCCATTCTGATCTCTCTCTCCATCAACCAGAAGAATCTTTACAGTCGAGCCTGCAAATTTCTTTGGGTTATATGACGCTGCAGTTGCTGATTCAGCCATACCTACAGAACTTGCACCTGCAACTGCTGCTGCGGTTGCTCCAACTTTTAGGAAATCTCTACGATTGACGCCACTATCAATGGAATCAACGGCGTTTTCTCCGTTTGTATCCTTCATTTTCGCTCCTATGTCTGAGGTTTCGGTAATTACCAACTCAAGCGACCAATCTCCGTATGTGAAACTGGAAAGCTTCTAGTCGATTTAAAGTAGACCTCTCTAGGTAGTCAAGTCAAGCGTTTGATTCAGCGAATTTCGGGTGTTTTGCCACGACTGGTGGGATATTTCTTACTTAAGGCAGGCATCGGGTATCCCAAGAAGGGCTCCCTGTTCATCTGATACCTGCTGGCCTGTTATCCAATCGAAATCAACGATTTTTCCGAGACCGATTGAGGATGTCAGTGGCCGCATGAAACCATTAAGAATTTCGGGTTGCTCGAGTCCATCATCCATCGGATGAACCCCGGTTCCTGGAATACCCCATTCAATTGGTGCATCTTTAAAACCAAATATAGGAAGCAACCGCGAGTGCAGGTGTGGAAACATGTGTGGCGAAACACTTACCTTCGCAGCACGCGCTCTCGCTAATGAATTTTGCAAACCTGTTATGCCACCATTTGTAGTTGCGTCAACTCTAATAATATCAACGGCGTTAGCTGTCAAAAGTGCTTCAGGATGATAAGAACCGCCTTGCTCATCTCCCATAGCTACTGGAGTCTTGGATCCATTCCGAACTCGTGCGACCATAGCGGCATCACCAGGTGGTACAACATCTTCTATCCAGCCTAATTGCAAATCTCTAATCCGTTTTTCAAAATCGAGAACGGCTTCACTAGTCCGTAAAACCATATTGATATCAAAACCAACCCAATCATTAGGTGCGACTTCTCTGGCCGCTCTAAGTCGAGCTTCTGATAAATCTAAATCTGGGGAGATTGGAATTTTAAATCGATTCCAGCCTTTAGCTTTTAATTCTATAATTTGCTGCGCAAGTTCTTTTGGAGACATAGTTGGTGGGTAGCCAACTATTGCAGTTGCAGGTAATTCGCTAAGTTTGCCTCCAAATAATTTCTCAAATGACTTACCTTCATATCGGGCTAGTGCATCCCAACAGGCAATATCTACGAGTGATAGCGCACGCATTCCAATTCCAGCAGCATGTACGGCGTGGTTTGTCCATAAAGCCCCATAAAACAAGAGTTTTGGGTCATCTATTTCCCTACCAACATAGCAAGGCTCTATCGAGCGGCGCACGATTGCTGCAATAGGTC
>BJFZ01000213.1 GCA_014190175.1 Actinomycetes bacterium
GTTCACTCGGTACTTAAGCTTTGGCGAAGATGGCAAAGTTTACGAATCACCTGAACCGGTGTGGAGTTGCTGAATCTTTTTTACCACTCAGCGAATGAACCGTCTTTGTGCGTCCATTCAGGGAATCTCTTCCGATTGACTTTCTTAGCAGCAGCTCGAACCGCTTTTTCATCAATCTCAACACCAAGGCCAGGTTTAGTCATCAACTCGATGTAACCGTTTTTGGCTTCCATAGGGGATGAGTCAACAAAGTAATTTAAAAATTGACTCTTAGGTCCATTACCTAATCCAAGAATCTGTTCCTGGATTTGCACATTTGGCGTTGCAAAATCTAATTGCAGACATGCAGCCAATGCGATCGGTCCGATTGGGCAATGAGGAGCGATATCAACATTGTATGTTTCAGCCATTGCTGCAATACGACGTACTTCTGAAATTCCTCCAGCGTGACTTAAATCTGGTTGCGCTACTGCAATGCCGGTACGTAATAAATCTTTGTACTCACTTCGATCAAAGAGACGTTCACCAGTTGCAATTGGGATTAAAGTGGAATTTACAATCAACTCGAAATGCGAGGTGTACTCGGGAGCAACAGGTTCTTCAATAAACATTAAATTTAGATGTTCCAGCATTGGAAAAATCCGACGTGACATTGCAAGTGAGAATCGACCATGAAAATCAAGCATGATATCTACATCGTCACCAACGAAATCTCGAACAACCTCTACACGGTGCACAATTTCTTTTAGAACTTTAGGTGAATCGATATTTTCCAAAATAGTAGTTGGGTTGAATTTAATTGCATTCAATCCACGATCTAATTGAACTTGTGTAGTTTTTAATAAATTCTCAATAAGTAAATTTGGATTTCCATAATCCCAAGGATCGCCACCATTTACGTGCCCATAAATTCGAATTCGATCACGAACCGCGCCGCCCAGTAATTGATAAATTGGCACGCCTAATTTTTTACCAGCAATATCCCAAAGTGCTTGATCGATTCCAGAGACAGCTGAATTTAATACGGCTCCGCCGCGATAAAAGCCACCTTTCATCATCCGTTGCCAATGACGTTCGATCTGCATTGGATCTCTACCAATTACATGATCCATCATCTCGTCAACAGCGGCGGCGACTGTATGCGCTTTGCCTTCAAGAATGGGTTCTCCCCATCCAGTGATTCCCTCGTCAGTTTCAATTTTCAAGAAGAGCCACATTGGGTCCATGTGAAAGAGTTCAAAGCCCGTTACTTTCATCGCGCTCTCCTCACTTGGTACCGATTTCAACTTTTAATTATTCAACTTTATTCGAATTCCCGGGTTCCCGAACCAATCGTTACTGTGCGGATAAAGGAGTAGAAAGCTAAACCTTCTTTTCCTTGCTCGCGCTCACCGTATGAGGAATCTTTAGTTCCGCCGACCGGTGCATGGAAATCAAGCCCTGCAGTAGGTGCATTGATCTTTACCATTCCAGTTTGCATGTTTTGAGCAACACGAAGTGTTGCTTCCAAATCGCGACCATGCACACTGCCGGTTAAACCAAAACGGACTGCAT